>DATCWN010000078.1:0-22288 GCA_036566285.1 Hanamia sp. | reverse complement strand
GCATTCATCAATTCCATCAGAACTTTTCAACTGGCAGCAATTGTTAACCCCGAGAGGGCTTATTATGATAGTGGGCGGAGGCTTTATGGTTGGCTTCGGAACCAGGTATGCCGGTGGCTGCACATCCGGCCATTCTATCATGGGCCTCTCCAATTTGCAACTGCCATCATTAATTGCAACCATTTGCTTTATGGCAGGCGGCTTTATTATGTCCAATCTCCTTTTACCTTTTATTTTAAAACTTTAAATAATGAATAACGCAACACAAGCGGAAATAGAAATAGAAACCGAAACAAACACCGACTTTGAAGTCAGCTCATTGGATGAAATAAGCATTAATGAATCTACGTTGCATCACCCCTGGTGGTTTAATTTAAAATATCTGTTTACAGGAATTCTTTTTGGAATCATATTGGTAAAGTCAGAAGTAATTTCATGGTTCAGGATCCAGGAAATGTTTCATCTTGCCAGCTTTCACATGTACGGCGTTATTGGCTCCGCAGTAGTAACCGGAATGATTTCTATTTTTATCATCAAAAAATTCAACATAAAAACCATCTATGGTGAAAAGATAGAATTTCATCCAAAGAAAATGAATAAAGGACAAATTTATGGAGGCCTTGTTTTCGGATTCGGATGGGCTTTGACAGGCGCGTGCCCGGGGCCATTATTTGCGCAAATAGGCACTGGCGCTTTAGTAGTGATTGTTACTTTATTAAGCGCTATTGCCGGGACATGGGTTTTCGGTTTACTCAGGGAAAGATTACCCCGTTGATTCGTCATTTATAGTTTAGATTTTGGCCAACCGTTAACGATTAAAATGAACCGGCTCCATTTTTTTTCTCAAACTATGTATAACCCTTTAGCTAATTTTGCAAAAAAAAGTGGATGAATACAATAGAAATGGAAGTCAAATCCGGTGATAGTGGATTTGAAGCAGTGGATGAAAATGGCCATATCTTACATACAGATACCAGTATAGAAAATGGAGGGAATAATTATGGCTTCAGACCCATGCAACTACTACTGCCTGCATTGGGAAGTTGTAGCGGAATTGATGTGGTATCCATTTTAAAAAAACAACGTCAAACCATTGAACGTTTTAAAATAAAAATTGAGGGTGAAAGAGAGCCCGATAAAATTCCATCGCTATGGAAAAAGATACAGGTATCTTTTGAATTGCATGGGAATATAGAAGTGGAAAAAGCAAAGAGGGCCGTTTCCTTATCAATTGAAAAATATTGTTCAGTGGCCGAAACCCTCAGAAGAGGAGGAACCGAAATTACCTGGAAGGTAAAAGTTATCAATTCAGACCCGTTAAAAGGTCAATAATTATTAAAGAGACTGCAATTAGATGAATATAAACTTTCTTAACCAACTTCTTAGTAAACAACAACGAAAAGATATAGTACCCGGCAATGAAGTTATCTCTGGTTGGGCATTGCAGCTTGCCAGGCTTTTATATCCTGAACTATCCGAATCTTCTTATTCATCAGTAGATGAAATCAAAAAAGAATTCAAAAAACTCGAAGCCGATCTTATTGAAATCTTACATGCTACCAGGGCTTGCCGTGATTGTAATAATGAAGGAATAGCGAAAACATTTTTTGAAAAGCTACCTGAACTATATCGTGTGTTGAACACAGATATTCATTCCCTACTCACAGGCGATCCTGCGGCTAAAGTTGAGTTTGAAGTAATCCGCGCTTATCCTGGATTTTTTGCCTTGTGTTTCTATCGCATGGCTCACGAATTATATTTACTGAAAGTCCCCCTCCTCCCCCGCATACTTACGGAATATGCCCATTCAAAAACAGGTATTGATATACATCCGGCGGCAAAAATCGGAGATCATTTTTTCATAGACCATGGAACAGGAATTGTGATTGGAGAAACTGCTCAAATTGGTAACCATGTGAAGCTATACCAGGGAGTAACTTTAGGCGCTATGAGCGTGGACAAATCTATGGGATTTAAAAAGCGCCATCCCACTGTTCAGGATCATGTAATTATTTATTCCGGGGCTACTATTTTAGGAGGCGAAACAGTAATTGGCCACCATAGTGTTATTGGCGGCAACGTTTGGCTCACCAAGAGTATAGCGCCAGGATCAATGGTTTATCACAATCCGGAAATTATAGTAGTAGAAGGAAAAATTGCAAATTATTAAAAAAAACATAATGACTATCTTAGATACAGTTGGAAATACGCCATTAGTTGAACTCCGGAATCTAAATTCAAATGCAGGCGTAAAAATATTTGCCAAGCTGGAAGGTAATAACCCTGGCGGAAGTGTAAAAGATCGCACTGCATTTTCTATGATTAAAAGCGCCCTGGATCGTGGAGAGATCAATAAAAATACCAGGTTGATTGAAGCCACCAGTGGCAACACAGGAATAGCCATGGCATTAATGGCAAACCTGTTTGGACTGGAAATAGAATTGGTAATGCCTTCCTCTTCCACCAGGGAACGCGTATTGTCAATGGAAGCCTTTGGTGCAAAAGTTACCTTGCTTGAAAGCATTGAAATTTGCAGAGATTATGCAGAAGAAAAATCCGCCACCGGTGAATTTCATTCCTTAAATCAATTTGCCAACCCTGATAACTATAAAGCCCATTATAAAACAACGGGTCCTGAAATTTGGAAAGATACCAATGGAGCTATTACTCATTTTGTAAGCGCCATGGGCACCACGGGAACCATCATGGGATGCAGCCGGTTTTTCAAAGAAAAAAATCAAAATATCCAAATAATAGGTTGCCAACCTACAGAAGAATCTTCCATCCCCGGAATAAGAAGATGGCCCACGGAATACCTTCCGAAAATATTTGAGCCTTCAAGAGTGGACAGAATAATGGATGTATCACAGGCAGATGCTACAGAAACTACGCGCAAACTCGCGAAGGAAGAAGGCATCTTTGCGGGAATGAGCAGTGGTGGCGCCGCTTCAGCAGCGCTACGATTGGCAAAGGAATTATCCTCCGGCATCATTGTTTTCGTTGCATGCGATCGTGGAGACAGGTACCTTAGCAGCGACCTATTCGGATAGCTTATCCGAATGATTGTTCTTTTTTGAAAAATATTATTCCAAAGCCGGATTGGGTTCGGGCGTGTTCACATCATTTCTAAATACTACAGTTCCGTCAAATACATCTACCAACACAGGCTTTGTTTTATCTATAGTTCCGCTCAACAATTTTTTGCTCAATTGATTTATAATTTGCTTTTGAATAAGGCGCTTTAATGGGCGCGCCCCAAATTGAGGATCAAATCCATTTTCCGCTAAATAATCAAAGGTATAATCTGTAAACTCAAGCGTAACGCCACTTTTCATAAGTTGATACTTCAGATCATTTAATTGTATTTTTATTATCTCTCTTATATCTTTCAACATTAAAGGCTGGAACATAATTACCTCGTCAATCCTGTTTAAAAATTCAGGACGAATGGTTTGTCTTAATAATTCAATCACCTCCCGTTTGGTATTCTCTACTATTTCTTCTTTATTTTTTTCAGTAACATTTTCAAAATTGGCTTGTATAATATGGCTTCCCATATTGCTCGTCATAATGATAATGGTATTTTTAAAATTCACTACGCGACCTTTATTGTCGGTAAGCCTTCCATCGTCTAAAACCTGTAATAAAATATTGAAAACATCGGGATGTGCTTTTTCAATTTCATCCAACAAAACCACACTGTATGGTTTGCGTCTAACCGCCTCCGTTAGTTGGCCACCTTCATCGTAACCCACATAGCCCGGAGGCGCGCCTACCAACCTGCTTACAGAATGTTTTTCCTGGTATTCACTCATGTCAATTCTCGTCATCATGCTGTCGTCATCAAAAAGATAGTCGGCCAATGCTTTGGCTAATTCTGTTTTACCTACACCAGTAGTTCCAAGGAAAATAAAAGAACCAATAGGTTTTTTAGGATCGTGCAAACCCGCGCTGCTCCTGCGTACGGCATCAGCTACTGCTTCTATGGCTTCATCCTGGCCTACCACACGTTTGTGTAATTCATCTTCCAGATTTAATAATTTATCCTTTTCGCTTTGCAGCATTTTGTTCACGGGTATTCCTGTAGCCTTCGCCACACTTTCTGCAATATCTTCAGCATCTACTTCTTCTTTCAATAATCTTTTTTCACTTATTTCATCAAGTTCCAAAGTATATTCCTCAATCAATTTCTCCTGTCCCTGAAGTTTGCCATAACGGATTTCCGCCACCTTTCCATAATCACCCTCCCGCTCTGCTTTTTCGGCAGCCATTTTCAAATTCTCCATTTCGGCTTTTGCATTCTGTACCTTTTCAACCAGTTCTTTTTCCTGTTGCCATTTAGCTTTAAACGTATCTCTCTGAACCGACAAGTTGGAAATTTCCGTATTCAATTCTTTCAATTTCACATCGTCATTTTCTCTTTTGATGGCTTCCCTTTCAATTTCCAATTGCCTGATGGCTCTTTCCAATTTATCCAACTCTTCCGGCATTGAATTCATTTCAAGCCTCAGTTTGGCGGCACTTTCATCAATCAGATCAATAGCCTTATCGGGTAAAAACCGATCAGTAATATAACGATGCGATAATTCCACCGCGGCGATAATGGCCTCATCCTTTATGCGCACATGGTGATGTGTTTCATAGCGATCTTTCAATCCTCTTAAAATGGAAATGGCATCTTCTACATTGGGCTCATTTACCATCACTCTCTGAAACCTTCGCTCAAGCGCTTTATCTTTTTCAAAGAATTTTTGATATTCATTTAAAGTGGTCGCACCAATTGCTCTCAGTTCTCCGCGGGCTAAAGCAGGTTTCAAAATATTGGCAGCATCCATGGCGCCTTCACCACCGCCCGCGCCCACCAAAGTATGTATTTCGTCAATGAACATAATAATTTCTCCATCACTATCTGCCACTTCTTTTATCACCGATTTTAATCGTTCTTCAAACTCGCCTTTATATTTAGCGCCAGCAATAAGAAGGCCCATATCAAGAGCAAAAATTGTTTTAGATTTTAAATTTTCAGGGACATCACCACTGATAACTCTATTGGCCAAACCCTCTACTATAGCGGTTTTACCCACACCTGGCTCACCTACCAAAATAGGATTGTTCTTTGTTCTTCTTGATAAAATATGCAGCGTTCTTCTTATTTCTTCATCGCGGCCAATGACTGGATCCAACTTATTACTCCTTGCCAGCTCGTTTAAATTCTTAGCATATTTATTTAAGGCATTAAACTGTGTTTCGGAAGTTTGAGAAGAAACAGTAGAACCTTTCTTAAGATCTTTTATGGCAGCAATTAAATTTTTTTCCGTAACTCCTGCATCTTTTAAAATCTTTGCAGCATTATCATTTCCCTGCACAATCGCCAGGAGCAAATGTTCTACACTCACAAATTCATCGCCAAAAGTTTTTAAGGATGCAGCGGCGCGCAACATAACATTATTCATATCGCGGCTGATAACCTGTGCGGGTTCTCCTCCGCCCATTTTCGGAAGTTTTTTTATTCCTTCATCCACTTTACTTTCAACAAAATTTACGTTGACATTGTTTTTTTTCAAAAGAAAATCAACAGGGCTGTCTTCATCAGTCAGCAAGGCTTTCAACAAATGTTCTACTTCTATGTTCGGATTCTTTTCATTGAATGCAATCTGCTGTGCTTTTTGAAAAATCTCCTGTGACTTTATCGTTAAATTACCGGGATTCATACAATAATGTTTTTAATTATTTCTTTAAGGTGCACAAATTTTAATCCAAGAAAAAATAATGAAAATTCTGTCTTGTTTATTTTCACAGGCTGACGCAAATTCAGGCGGAAAGCCATTTGCATGCTATTTTTTCAGTCTATTTAGTTTAACCCGAGTAAAGTATTTTTGCAAAATATTATTATGATACAAAAAGCAGATTATACCTCATTCGTAAAAACCACTGCTCAATCTTTAGGCTTTGATTATTGTGGCATTGCCAAAGCTGCTAAATTAGATGAAGAAGCAAAGTATTTAGAATCCTGGTTGAATAAGGGTTACAACGGAAAGATGGCGTACATGGAAAACTATTTTGATATGCGGGTTGATCCCACAAAATTAGTTCCGGGGGCAAAATCTGTAATTACTTTATTACTCAACTATTTTCCTGAACAACAACAAAAAGAAGATTTACCGCAGATCTCAAAATATGCTTACGGCAACGATTACCACGAGGTGATTAAAAGTAAATTGAAATTTTTTTTACAATTAATAAAAGAAAATATCGGGGAAGTAAATGGAAGAGGGTTTACTGACAGCGCTCCGGTGTTGGAAAGAAGCTGGGCTGAAAAAAGTGGCCTTGGTTGGGTAGGAAAAAATGGAAACCTGATAACCAAAGACAACGGCTCCTTTTTTTTTATTGCCACATTAATTACCGATTTAGAATTGGAAGCCGACAATCCGTTCATAAAAGATTATTGCGGCACCTGTACTAAATGCATTGATGCATGCCCAACAGACGCCATCCTGCCCGATAAAGTAATTGATGGCAGCAAATGCATTTCCTATTTCACCATAGAGCTAAAAGATATGCTGATTCCCGAAGAGATGAAAGGGAAGTTTGAAAACAAAATGTTTGGCTGCGATATATGCCAGGACGTTTGCCCGTGGAACCGCTTTTCTAAACCCAACAATACGGTTGAGTTTACACCTCTGAATGAAGTGTTGAATTTTAGTAAAAACGATTGGGAAGAATTGACCGAAGAATCCTTTAAAATCATTTTCAAAAAGTCGCCTCTAAAAAGATCAAAGTTTGAAGGGATAAAAAGGAATTTGAAATTTTTGGATTAAGTCTGATTATCTCCGTCTGACTTAAAATACCAAACCAGCTTTTAATATCAATCTGCTATAACTAAAATCGTATTTGCTGTAATCCACATAGCAGGGACCTATAAAAGGACAAATATTCACGCCAATTTTAGTTTGCAATTCCTTATAACTATACCCCAAACTGAATAACAAAGAAGTCTTTTTGTATAAAGGAGCTTTATAACCAATTCCAATATCGTTATAAATACCACCGGTGAAATGATACGAATTATAATAGTTGATTTCCTTTCCCGGTTTATTTTTCATTGGAAAATCATATCCTATATCTCCGTAAATGAATCCATTTTTATCATCGCCAAAAAACCATTTGCCATCAATAAATAAGGGAAGTGTTTTGTAACGATAATTATCAATTCCAATTCCGATTCCTGCAAACCAATCTGAAAATGTAATTCCGTTTACTGTTTGAAATGCTGAATTCATCTGGCTTTCGCCGCCAACCATTGCAAACTGATTGATAGAATGAAATTTAATTTTCTTCTTTTGTGCGGATGCAGAAAAATATATCAAAAAAGAAATCATTAGAATAAAGATTTTATTCATTTTTTATTTTTTTGAAATTCCAATTTTACTTACCAGATGAATATTATTTATGTCAGAATAATCGTACTGATATAATCCATCTTTCGCCACTACCAATGCCAGATGATTGTACGCGATTACATCATAAGTTTCAATGTTAGAAAACTGTTTCATTAATTGCAAATTGGAAACATCAGAGGCGTTATAAATCTTCAATCCATCAGCGCCATCGCAGATGAATAAAAGGTTTCCGTCTTTAGATAAGCCATGTGGATTGGTAAAAGGATATGTTTTGATAAGTTGAGGATTTATAAAATTATTAAGTTGCAACACTTCTAATTGATTGGTAAATCCCTGGCACATACTTCCTGACCTGAGCGTTACATAAGCATAATTATCGTCCGCAATAACCGGATCACAGCTCTGCACATGAGAGAACTGGCCGGCAAGCACGGGATTATTGGGATTGTCAATGTTATAAATATACATGCCGCTTTGCGAGCCGATGAATAATTTATTTGCCATTGGAAATATGGTTTCAATCTGCCAATTGCTGATGGAAACTTTGGTAGTGTAAACGGGCGCAAACACGGAAGAAATATTGAACACATTTAAATCATTGTAAGAGACAGTGTACATCTTATTGGATACAATGGCAAACCGCGCCATGGAACCGCCCTTGCCCACCGGCGAAGAAGAATTCGATTTATTTCCTCCGGAAGATGAAGAGGCTTCAGCCATAAAAAACTGAGCACTATCCCAAACCAATCCTCCTCCACAATCTTCTACCACTGTGGTATCCCTTTTAACCCAATCTGTAATGACCCTGGATGAATCACCATAAAATCCATTTCCATAAGCGCGGTAGGGGAACACGCCTTCATTGTAATTTTTTACCACCACATTCAGCGGATCGGTAACGTCCAACGTAACCAAATCACTGTATAAATCTGCATACAATGCATTTCCTTTTACCGCCAGATCTAAATTACCGGGAATGTCTATAAACGCTACGTTCCGCGGTGAGGAAGGGTTTCGGTTGTCTATTATATGAATCCCCTTATCAATTTCATTGAGAAAAATATACTTCCCAAGAATAAATAATTTACCGGGATTCACCACTTCTTTGGGCGCATTACTTTTTATATTTGCTCTTACTTCCGCAGTAGTTTTATATACCGGTTGATAATAAGAATAGGTGTATGTTTTTTTACAATTATCTTTTACGCAACTGTTCAACAACAGCATCAGCATAAAAGCGGATGAGATAATTTTTATAAACTTTTTCATGACGGGTTATTTTAAAGCCTGACAATGGGAATTTCGAAAACGTTGCATTGATTATTTTTTTTGAAATAAAATTTCTGTGCGAAGCCCAATAAACCTAAAATGCTTGTTTTGATATAATCCTTTGTCAGCAAGCTTTGAAGCGCTGTAATAAAAATAAGGGCCAATAGTAACAGGAATTTTTTGCTTTAAAAATAAGACTGCTGAAATACCTGTACTTAATCCTAATTGCGTTCTATTAAACATCGAATTATCGTTGAAATATAATCCGGGACTGGATTGAAATTGCAAAGCATTGCTACTGATCAATCGGGAAATATTGATTCCTGCGTGCCAATACAACGGCAAAGTTTTACTGTTATTTAATTGAAATTTTATAGATACAGGAAGCTCTACATAATGAAAATGATTCCGGTAAGAATTGATAGTATTCGCTGCGCTATACTGATTCAATCTGGTACTGCTTTGAGAACCCACTTTATTTGTTGAAGAAAAATATTTGTATGAAATCCCTACTGATATTTTGCTTTTAGCAGAAATATTTTTTTCTATAAAAGCGCCACCAATAAAAGCGAAAGAATTTTTCATTTCTGAAGGGGTAAAAGAAGGATTGCCACCACTTCCACTTCCAACGCCCGAATTGGGAGAACTCTGAAAATAATCGCTGCTACTATTATTGAGTGCTAAAGGATTATGAACCATCATAGATTTTCCACCTGAAAAAGTAATGCCTAAAACCCAATGATTTTTTTGCCGATTCTCAGGATGTTTTTTTGCTGACGAATCTTTTTTAAAAACCATTTCTCTTTTAATTTTTTCTGGTTCCAATTGATTTGATAAACTGTCCAGGCTTATTTTATTTTGAAAGTTTTTATTATTTAAGTCAGCATTTTCAATTTCACTCTCAACAGTATTTAATCTTTCTATACTTGTGCTTTCATCAGGCAGTTTTTTTTCTTTCGATTCAAAAGCAATTTCATCACGTGATAATTCTTTCTGGTTTTGATTTATTCTTCCAATACCATTTTTATCCTTTGGAATTTCAGATTGTACTGTCGGCGAAGTTTTTGATTTTTCCGCTGTAGTATCGACTAAATCAGCCTTTTGAAGATAAATACCAGACGAAATTGCTGGCGTGTTTAATAGAGAATCGTTTTTTATTATTGCTGATAAATTGCTATTCTTTTTTACGACTGTGTCCGCGGGTTGATTTTGCTGTACATTATTTTCTGATAAATTTAATAACCAATAACCACCAGATAAAAGAAAGAGGATTAAAAAGAAAAGTATAAAAACCACTTTCCTGTCCTTATGTTTTTTTCCAATCCGTCTTTCAATATTTATCCATGCAGAATCAGATGGAATCATTTTCAAATCGTCCAATTTCTGCTGTATGTTTTTTTCAAAATTATTTTGTTCCATAACGGCCATTTTGTTCTTTTACTGAAAATTTTTCAATCCATTCTATTAACAAAGCCCGCGCTCTCGCATATTGCGATCTTGAAGTACCATCGCTTATACCGAGCATAGAACCGATTTCGACATGGGTGTATCCTTCCACCGCGTATAGATTGAATATGGTTTGAAACCCGGTTGGCAATTGCCTTATTAATTCTGCCAGTTCTTTGGCATGCAATTTCACATCAGGGTTTTCTGTAGAAACAATGTGTAAGGGTGTTTCATCAAAGAGCAAATCATGTTGATATTTCCGGTTTGTTTTTAAATAAGTCAGAGCTGTATTTACCATAATCTTTCGAATCCATGCACCCAATTCTCCCTGCGATTTGTATTGCTTTAAATGCTTAAAAACTTTTACAAACCCATCCTGTAAAATATTTTCTGCATCATCTAAATTCTTGGTATATCGAAAACATACCCCCAGCATGGAAGGCGCAAAATGTTCATACAACATTCTTTGAGCTTCCGGCTTTAACTTCAAGCAGTCCTTAAGTAATTGATCATGATCCATGCGGCGCATTGTATGAGGTTGACAACCGGTTCATTGATTTCGTTGCATTGCCGCAGAATAATTATAGTAATTATTTTTCTATAAATTCTTTCAATTTATTTAATGCAGATTCGTACTGCGGGCCGGAAATTTTATCAAGAAAAATTCCTTTTATTTTTTCCCAGGGATACCATTTAAAAAAAGTATTCACGTTTAAGGTCAATTGTGTTTTTCCGGAAAGATGAGGTATCAAAAGAAATTGGTAAAAAACTTTTGCGGAAGATGGTGATTCTACAGCAACTTCAATAGTATCATTAGAAGAAACAATCAAATCGAGATCAATTTGTTTTCCATTATTATCTTTTAAAGAAATGGATTGCAGCGCATTTTTTTTAGAAGTATTGGTGGTTACACTTATAGTATTATTCTGAAAAGCAGGATACCAGTTTTTCCAGTTATTGAAATCATTCACCTGGCTTCTTATCTTTTCTGATGGCGCATTTATTAAAACTGATTTTGTAATGGTAACTTTTGATGGCAGCAACAATCCGGCTAAAGCAACCAGAATTATAATAACAATACAAAAACCAAAAACTATAACATAACGCATAAGAGGTTTCTTGTGTGGTGTGGGGGATTAAAGATCAGAGTGTTTTTTGACTTCTTTATTTTTTATTTTTCATTTAATATTCCGTGTTATTTATTCCCACTTAAAAACCTTTACGGATATGGCATAAACAATAATACCCCACAGCAATAGTATGCCAATTTCCAACCTTACATCCCATAAATTTTGTCCTTCAAAGGCTACGGCTCTTAATGCATTATTTAAATGCGTAAGTGGCATTGCCTGGGCAATCCATTGCAGCCATTTAGGAAATACATCAATTGGAAAGAATGTGCCGCCAATTAAAAACTGTGGCAAGGTGATTATATTAGCAAAGGGAGGAATGGTGCTCTCGTTTTTAGCAACTCCGCTTACAATAAATCCAAATCCCATAAAAACAAACAAACCGATAAAACTCAAAACCAATAATTCTATAAATGTTTCAAACCCATATATTAAAGTAAACCCAAACAGGAACCGACCCGCAAGAAGAATAACCACCGCAGTCAGCATCTGGAACAAAACACGACTGAACATTTCACCCATGATAATGTATGTACGGCTGATCGGTGTGGCAAAAAATCTTTTTAAAACCAAAGTATTTCTTAAACTAAAAAACATAAACGCCACACCAAATACACCCGATGCCAGTAATGAAAAACCAAGCTGCCCGGGAAGTATAAAATCTATGGTTTTATATTCCCGGATAACGGCTATATCTTTTAAGTAATCAAAATCAAAGCTGGCATACACAGGCCTTCCGGGATAATGGTTATTACTTACCTGGTTGATTACACTTTCCGCGAGCGCTTTAAACTGAGGCCACTGATCATTGCTGGAGGTAGCCGTTCTGAACGTAAAAATATAAGGCGGAGTTCCATCCAAATTCTTTTGAATGTTTATAATTCCCGCTATTTTTCCATGTTGTAAATCTTCATCAAAACTTTTTTTATCGGGATATCTTTTGATAATTACTCCACGCGTATTTTGTAAAGACCTGTAAAGGTCGTTTGTGGTATCCGCATTGTTATCAATGGCTACTTTGTAACTTCTCATCCTGCTGCCATTACCCATAAATGCAAAAACCAAAATAAAAATAAACGGAAAAGCAAAACCGAATACTACCGCCGAAGGACTTCTGAAAATAGCGCGTAAACTTGCCCGCGTAATTGCTAACATTGCCCTTAACTGGCTATATGACTTCATTAAAAATATAATTTTTTAAAGGGGCAAAACTATTGGAGAAAAAATAATTGAATGAAAATTTTATAAACCGAGACAAGTGACGTATATTTGAGTGACAAATGACAGGCCATGAAAAAGAAGAAAAACAAGCTTTACGATTACAGTAAATCAGAATTACCACCCACAAAGGTAGAAGAACCTTTGGTAGCTTATGGCTCGCCAAAAAAAATGTATGTTACCAAAGATTTTACTTACAACGATTTTAAAAAAATCAATTCAAAAACCGACTTTACTCAAAAAGAATGGTCCGATATGCTTCACATTTCCGAAAGAACACTGCAACGTTATGCAAAAGATAACAGTTCGTTCGGGTTTGGCGTTTCCGATAGAATTTTACAAATCAACAAAGTGATCGAGCGCGGGAAAGAAGTATTTGGAAGCTATGAAAAATTTTTACTTTGGATAAGAGATAACCCTTACATGCTTGAAGGAAGACTATCTTTACAGTCGTTGGCAAGCTTTGAAGGAATCAATAACGTACTTACCCAATTGGGCAGAATAGAACATGGAATATTTGCATGATAGTATATCGCATAACTAACGAGCCGTATAAAAATGATATATCCGGGAGTGGAGCCGCACTGTACGGCTCCCGATGGAATTCGAAAGGAATATATTTATTGTACACTTCGCAATACATTTCTTTAAGCATCCTGGAATCTCTTGTACATTTGAAAAGCAAAGAGATTCCGCCCACACAATATCTTTTGCACATTGAATTTCCCGATGAAAAAGAGATTGCTGAATTATCTTACAAAAAAATAAAACAAAACTGGCACGAAGAATTTGAATATACTCAATGGATTGGCGACCAGTTCATCCAAAATAAAAAAAGCCTGGCATTAAAGGTTCCTTCTGCTATTGTTCCTGAGGAAAGCAATTTTTTATTAAACCCGCTTCATGAAGGATTTAAAAAAGTAAAAATCATTTCATCAGAACTATTGCAATTGGACAAAAGGTTGATAGTATATTAAGGAGACCATACATAATGAACAAAATATTTTTAATAACAGGTGGCAATGTGGGCAACAGAAAAGAAAATCTTAGAACAGCTTCTAAATTAATAGAAGAACAGATTGGCGTGATCACAAAAAGTTCAAAGATCTATGAAACAGATGCCTGGGGGATTACTGACCAACCACCTTTTTATAACCAGGTACACATTGTTGAAAGTGAATTTTCTACAGATGAGATTATTCGTAAAATTTTGGCGATTGAAAAGAAGATGGGCAGAATAAGAACCATAAAAAATGCGGCGAGAATTATTGATATTGATATTTTATTTTTCAACGATGACATAATAAATACCAAAAGCGTTACTGTCCCTCACAAGGAGATAGCCAACCGGCGCTTTGTATTATCGCCCTTGAATGAATTATCTCCCGGCTTTATTCATCCTTTATTACGAAAAAGTATTCATGAATTGTTATGCGACTGTAAAGATGAGTTAAAAGCAACGCCAATAACTAACTCTTAATACTGTCGTTTTCCATTTATTTATTCAGTTTACCGTTTTATTTTTGGCAATTAATTCCCGAGAGATTTAAATTAAGTAAATCAGCGGCTTTGTTTATTTATTAACACAACGAATGAAATATAACTTTATTACCATTGAAGGCAATATTGGATCGGGTAAAACAACACTCGCTCATTTGCTAAGTAAACATTTTAATGCAAGGCTTATCCTGGAACAGTTTGCAGACAATCCTTTTCTTCCAAAGTTTTATGAGAATAAACAACAAAACGCTTTTCCGCTCGAATTATTTTTTATGGCTGAAAGGTACAAGCAGCTAAAAGAGCTGCTACAAACAAAAGATATGTTTCACAACATCACTATCTCTGATTACATGTTTACAAAATGTCTCTTATTTGCCAAAGTAAATTTGTCGGAAGACGAATTTTTACTGTATCAAAAATTATTCGACATTATTAACCCTCAATTAGTTCAACCCGATCTGCTCATTTATTTACATGCACCGGTAACAAGATTAAAGGAAAATATCAAAAAAAGAAATCGCATTTACGAACAATCTATAGAGTCGGAATATTTGTTTTCCTTACAGGAGACTTATACCCAATATATTAAGCAGCATAACATCAAGACATTATTTATTGACGCGTCATCGGCAGATTTTTTGGGTAATGAAAAACACCTTCAAACTGTTTTGGACGCATTGGATAAAGAATATGAAAACGGACAAAATTATTTGATGTTACCTTAGAAAATAACGAATAAGAAACAAAAAATATAACTAAAAGGGAGAATCAAAAAAACTCTGCTATTACAACGTAGAGAAATTCCTCTTTGAGGCTTATACTTCTTGATAGCCGCTGATTATTTAACTTCTAAGGAAATTCCAAAAAATCGTTTTATAAAAGAAGGTTAGCTTATTTCTACCAGCTCGATATCAAAAACCAATTCCTTCCCCGCAAGTTCATGATTGGCATCAAGCACTACCACATCTTCTTTTACTTCAGTAACCACAACAGGTATAGGATGGCCTTGTTCGTTTTGCAATTGCAGTTTCATACCCGGTTCCAGCTTCATGTCTTCAGGAATATTTGATTTAGGAAATTCAATAATCGCTTCTACATTTTTTTCTCCATACGCGTTTTCGGGAGCTATATTAATTGTTTTTTTTTCACCAACCTCCATGCCCGGAATCGCCTCATCAAATCCTTTGATCATTTGCCCCGCACCTACTGTAAAAGCAAGAGGCTCCTTTCCTTTGCTGGAATCAAACTGTTCACCGGAAGTTAATTTTCCTGTGTAATGCACTTTCACATGATCACCTTTTTTTACTTTGTTCATAATTTTTAATTTAATTTTTGAATAAGTTGAGATACTTTATTAAGATGTATTGTTGTGTTAGGTAAAGTAACAAATAATATTTTATTAAAAAAGAGAAAAAAGAAAGCGACAATATTTTATAATAATTTTACCACCTAATGGTGAGTTAAACATCTTATTTTACAATCATCAAAAGTTAACATCTTTATCAAATTTGAAACATGATTAAAAAAAACGTTTTTCTTTTTTGCCTGCTTTCATTTATCATGAATGGTTATTCTCAGAATAAAATTATACCCGGCGCCGAAAGGATGGAACAATATCTTCCCCTATTGAAGGGAAAGAAGATTGGTTTATTTGCCAATCAAACTTCCATGGTAAAAAATACTTTTTTGGTAGATACCTTACAAAAATCTGGGGTGAATATTTCTGTAATTTTCGGACCGGAACATGGGTTCCGGGGTACGGCCGATGCAGGCGAAAAAGTGGGTAATTATACAGATGCAAAAACTGGTATTCCGGTAGTTTCTCTTTACGGCAGCAAGCGAAGGCCTTCTGCAGAGGATTTAAAAAACGTGGACATCCTCATTTTTGATATACAGGATGTGGGCGTTCGTTTTTACACTTTTATTTCTTCTTTGCAGGAATATATGGAAGCAGCGTTAGAGAACGGAAAACCCTTAATCATTCTTGACCGGCCAAATCCAAATGGGTTTTATGTAGATGGCCCTGTTCTAGATCTTAAATACAAATCGTTTGTTGGCATGCAACCCGTTCCAATTGTATATGGAATGACGGTGGGTGAATATGCAATGATGATTGCGGGTGAAAAATGGCTCACGGAAAAGGCCAATGAAAAATATGCCTATTACCAAAAAGCTAAAGCAACAAAAAATTCTCCTTTTCATTTATTGGTAATTAAAAATGCGAATTATGATCATAACAGTAAATACGAATTGCCGGTAAGGCCTTCGCCAAACCTTCCTGAAATACAATCCATTTATTTATATCCATCCACTTGCTTTTTTGAAGGAACCACCTTGAGCGAAGGACGTGGTACCAGTAAGCCCTTCGAGATTTTTGGCGCACCATCTTTACCCAAAAGCTTATACTCATTTACTCCCAAACCAAACGAAGGAGCCAAAGCCAGCAAGCATTATGGAGCCGTGTGTTATGGATGGAATTTATCCGGAACACCCACAGAAGTATTGAAAAAAGTGAATGGCAAAATCCAATTGAAATGGCTGATGGAAGCTTACCGTTTATTTCCTGATAAAGAAAATTTTTTCATACTTCCTAAATCCGGGGACATGGAAAATTCTTTCTTTAATAAACTTGCAGGAAATAATGATCTATGGCAACAAATAAGAGATGGTAAAAGTGAAAAAGAAATTCGCGCAAGCTGGCAACCCAAGCTTAATGAGTTTAAAAAAATAAGAGAAAAGTATTTATTGTATAAAGATTTTACGGAAAAATAATTTCATTCAAAAAAGATCGCTGTTGAGTTTAAGGATTATTTTTATGGGAACCCCGCAATTTGCCGTACCCGCATTAAACAAACTGTATGAAGCAGGTTATGACATCGCTGCTGTGGTAACAGCGCCCGATAAGCCTGCGGGCCGTGGCATGCAATTGACACAAAGCGCTGTAAAAAAATATGCCGTTGAAAAAGATTTAAAAATCCTTCAACCTGAAAAATTAAAAGATGCTGGTTTTATTGAAGAATTAAAATCACTTAAAGCCGATGTGCAGGTGGTAGTGGCGTTCCGGATGCTGCCGGAAATAGTTTGGAATATGCCACCTCTGGGAACCATCAATCTTCACGCATCTTTATTGCCACAATACCGCGGCGCGGCGCCAATCAACTGGGCAATTATTAAAGGCGAAAAACACACCGGCGTTACCACTTTCAAATTAAAACATGAAATAGATACGGGTAACATTTTATTACAAAAAAAAATAGATCTGGATGAAAATGAGACTGCTGGCTCATTGCACGATAAAATGATGCATATTGGCGCTGATTTACTTTTACAAACCATTCATCAATTAAGTGAAGGAAAATTTGAAGAGATTGATCAGTCTTCGGCATCTCCATCGAATGAAATGTTGCACCATGCACCAAAAATTTTTACAGAAACCTGTGAAATAAAGTGGGATAAAAATGTAGAAGAAGTATATAATCTGATCCGTGGTTTATCCCCCTACCCTACTGCGTTTACATTTTTAAATGGCAAAAAATTAAAAATCTTCAAAGCAGAAAAAGAATTAAATAATAAAGTTCCGAAACCCGGAGAAATGGTTACAGATCGCAAATCATTTCTAAAGTTTTCAGCAAGTGATGGATTTATTTCTTTGAAAGAAATTCAACTCGAAGGCAAAAAGAAAATGCCTGTTGAAGATTTTTTGCGCGGGTGGCGCAATTAGTTATTTATCTGCAAATCAAACAAAAGCAAATTCTTATACCGGGATATTATTTCACAAAACTCAGCGCACATTCAAATGTATTTTCACCAGAACCCAATTCTTCAGCGGCTGCATTACTGAGCACTAATGCCAAACCTTCATTTTGTTTAATATCAGGAATGGCATCTAACACCTTTGCATAGACGCTTTTTCCTGTGGCATTATCAGTTATTTTTAAAATAGTTCCGGGTGCAGCCTCATTATTAAAACAATAATATTTTCCATCCTGCCAACCACTGGTAGATTTGAAAACACCTGCGTTTCCATTTGCATTTACGGGAATTTTTTTCTCTGTTTGCTGGTCATATAATCCTTTAAAAAAACCACCTGAAAAATTAATGTTGCTTTTTTTATTTACGTGTGCAACAGCAACTTTCTTTTCGTCCGGCTGCCCCGTTCTTACATCGTTATTTTGCACATTTGCCGGTTCGGAAATTTTTACTTCCGGTGTTTTTTCTGCAATCACTTCGGGCTTTTTCTCTACCGGCTTTTCTTCTTTTTTAACAACGGATACTATTTCTGAAACTCCTGTTGCACTTTGAGATGATAATGAAGATTGATTCTTATCCACTTTAAGAAAACCCACGATCATTGGCGTGCCCACACTCACTGCATCCGACTGAAGATGATTCCATTTCTTCAAAGAAGTTAGCGGCACCTTATTGTAATTAACTCCCAGGCGGTACAAGGTTTCCTGAGGCTCCACCGTATGGTGAACAGGAATCAGCACTTCGTTGGGTTTGGCTAACTGGGTTTGGCTAAAATTATTTTTCTCTAATGGTATTTTTAAATCCTGCCCTACATTCAAACCGCTTTCCATTTGTAGATGATTATAAGCAGCCAATTCTTTAGGGGATACATTATACAAGCGGCCAAGGCTATATAAACTTTCTTTGGGCGCAACCTTATGTTCAATATATAAATTGGAACCCGTTCCTTTTATTTCAAAAGAAGCCTGCTGGGCGAATAAAAAATTACTTGTAATAATTGTAATTAAAATAGTGATCAACCATTTTGCCATAAAAAATAATTTACAAGTGCTTAAAAAATATTTTTCAATTGATACCATTGAGTAAATGTATCGTTGCAAAGATGGGTAAAAATATTTTGTTCTGAATTTGGACACGCCAATAATGAAGTTAAAAATTTTGAAACAAAATAATTATGAAAAAACAGACGCTAAAATTATAATCGTTGCTGCCAGCGAATAGTCATCTCATTTTTCCATGAAAAGAAAGTTCCCTCCTTAATATGCTGACGCGCTTTGGTAACTATATCGAGATAAAATGCGAGGTTATGAATACTTGCAATTTGCAATCCCAATATCTCCTTCGCTTTCATTAAATGACGTAAATATCCTTTACTATAAAAATTACTTATTTCACATTCAATCCCCTCATCTATTGGCGAAAAATCTTTCTCCCATTTTTTATTATCAATATTAATGATGCCATTGCTGGTAAATAACATCGCATTGCGGCCATTACGCGTGGGCATCACACAATCAAACATATCTATACCAAGCGCTATACATTCCAAAATATTCCAGGGTGTGCCCACGCCCATTAAATACCGTGGTTTATTTGCGGGAAGATGATCGCAACATAGCTCACATATCTCATACATTTTTTCGGTAGGCTCGCCCACGCTCAAACCTCCGATAGCGTTTCCTGTAGCTTCTTTGGATGAAATATATTCACATGAAAATTTTCGAAGATCATGATGAACACCGCCCTGCACAATGGGAAATAAATTCTGCGTGTAACCGTACCTGTTAGTTGTGGAATTAAATCGCTCAAAACAACGATCGAGCCAGCGGTTGGTCAATTCCAGTGAAGTTTTAGCATAATTATATTCACTGGCACCTGGCGGGCATTCATCAAAAGCCATAATAATATCACCTCCGATAACCCTTTGTATGTCCATTACTTTTTCAGGCGAAAACAAATGTGTGCTGCCATCAATATGGCTTTGAAAGACGGCGCCTTCCTCTGTCAATTTCCGCACGCCGCTTAAAGAAAAAACCTGAAAGCCACCACTGTCGGTAAGAATCGGTTTGTTCCAGTTCATGAACTGGTGTAAGCCACCGGCAGATTCCAATACTTCTAATCCTGGCCGCAAATACAAATGATAGGTATTTCCTAAAATGATCTGTGCTTTAACATCTTTGTGCAACTGTTGCTGGGTAACGGCTTTGACGCTTCCCACGGTACCTACCGGCATAAAAACCGGCGTTTCTATTTCCCCATGATCTGTAATAATTTTTCCAGCCCGCGCTTTGGTAATGGTATCGGTATGCTGAAGATCAAATTGTAATGCTGCCATTAAGAATTATTTTTTTAATGGCTGCAAAGATAGCTACCAAAAGAACTTTCATTTTTTAAGCCACTATAAATTTGTTACATTTTTAATGATTTTAAAAATTTAAAATCAGCAAAGCGTAACATGAAATTTTGCAGCTATCTTTAACGAAAGTATGTTTGCATTCACATGAAACTAACTGAATTTTTAAGCGAGCCCGCAAATTTAATTTTTACCGGGTTTTGTATAATCACATTTGTACAGCTTTTTTATTATCTCTTTTTCTTTTTGCGACTTGCATTTTATAAAACAAAATCAAAAAAAGTTTCTCAAACACATCCGGTGTCAGTAATTATTTGTTCACGGGATGAAGCCGGGAATTTAGTAAAAAATCTTCCCGGTGCTTTGGTGCAAAAGTATCCAACCACTCACGAAGTAATTGTGGTAAATGATAATTCCTTTGATGAGAGTAAATATATTCTGGAAGAATTTCAAAGAGCTTTTAAACAATTGCAATTAATAGAATTGAAGCAGGAAGCCAGATTTATTCCCGGCAAAAAGTTTCCGCTGAGCGTGGGTATTAAAACAGCAAAGCATGAAATCGTTTTACTTACTGATGCAGACTGCGTGCCGGCTTCAGAGTTTTGGATTGAGAAAATGCAGGAAGGCTTTACTGATGAAATTGAAATCGTTTTGGGCTATGGTGCGCTTCATAAGAAGAAAGGTTTTTTTAATAAAATGGTTCGATGGGAAACCTTTCATACTGCTTTACAATATTTATCCTATGCGCAAAGCGGCCTGGCTTACATGGGTGTGGGAAGGAACCTGAGTTATAAGAAAACTGTTTTTTTCAGGCATAAAGGTTTCTCAGCGCACAACCATGTGCCCGGTGGCGATGATGATTTGTTTATCAATAAAGCCACTACACATAAGAACACTGCCATTGTTATTGACAAAGATTCCTTCACCTTATCAGAGCCTGCAACCACCTGGAAACAATGGGTAAAGCAAAAAAAACGACATTACACAACAAGCAAATATTACAAAGGAATCCATAAATTTTTATTAAGCCTGTACGCATTTTCTCTTTTCCTGTTTTATCCTTTATTCATCGTTTCTTTATTTCTGTTCGACTGGAAATGGGTGCTGGGGATTTTTGGATTGCGTTTTATCACACAGGCAATTGTAATGTTTAAAACTACCCGGAAGTTGGATGAAAAAGATCTATTCCCATTGTTTGTATTCTTTGATGTGTGGATGTTTTTCTATTATTTGTATTTCGCTTCAGCTCTTTTTAAAAAGCCACAGAAAAATTGGAAATAAAAGCCCCCTAAATCTCCTCCACAAAAGAAGACTTAAAATTATTTTTGCATTATGGAAATTATTACCAAATATTTTACTGATTTTACTGAAACACAATTACAACAATTGGGTGCATTAAAAGATTTGTATGAAGACTGGAATCAAAAAATAAATGTGATCTCAAGAAAAGATATGGATCATTTTTATGAACATCACGTGTTGCATTCTCTTGCCATTGCTACACAATTTAATTTTCCTGATGAATACGAGATTATGGATCTGGGCACTGGCGGCGGGTTTCCTGGAATTCCACTGGCTATCTTTTTCCCAAACGTACATTTTCATTTAGTAGATAGCATCAACAAAAAATTAAAGGTAGTGGAAGCCGTTGTTAGTGAAATCGGATTAAAAAACATAACCGTGCAACACACAAGGGCAGAAGATATTAAAGACAAAAGGTTTGATGTAGTAGTTTCAAGAGCTGTATCCTCCATAAAAGATTTATGGTTCTGGAGCAAGCCTTTGTTGAAAAAGAAACCCATAAACCAACCAAAAAAAATAAACGGACTTATTTGTTTAAAAGGCGGCGATCTTTCTCAAGAAATTGCTGAAAGTGGCTGCCGCCCACGCATCTGGGAGATTGACACCATATTTGAGGAAGTTTTTTTTAAAGAGAAATATATTTTATTAATACCTTCTTAATGACTCAACTGCATTACAACAAGTTGCCCCTGACAACTTAAAATAATAATTGCGGTTTCTGTATTCAATTTTTCCAATTTTATTTTATTAAAAAATAAAACCTTGTTTAATCTTCTACAGAAACCGCAATTTTAAAAAACAATAAGTCCCTACTTTATTTTTTATTTTCCTCCAAATTCAATGGTTTCATCTTAGGTACCAATACCTGCATAATGACCCATGCAAGAAGATAGGCGCCCGCACAAACTGCAAACATAATG
>DATCWN010000064.1:0-13699 GCA_036566285.1 Hanamia sp. | reverse complement strand
GGTAATCTTAGATGATGGCTCAACAGTACCGGAACAATTTAATTATAATGGGAAAGTGGTTACGGATTTATATGCATCTTATAGAGTATCTAAAAACGCAACATTTTATATAGGAGCTGATAACTTATTTAACGTGCACCCTGATTTAGGATACGTGCCGGGTGCCAAATCAAAGGCCTATGACGGAGAAACAGGTGGCGCCTGGGATGCCGTGCAGATGGGCATTAATGGGCTTCGGTTATTTGCAAAAGCCCAGTTTAATTTCTAACCCTCAACTTTTGGAAAGTTGTTCAACTTTCCAAAAGTTTCAATCCTTCCAGAAGTTTTAAATCAAAACCGGCATGGTAATTTATTGTACTAATTTATAAAAGCTACAATATGAAAAAGCTGTTTATCCTATGCGCAGTTTCTATTTCTTTTTTGTCCTGCAACAGTAACAACAAAAGCAACAGTAAGGCCGGTGAAAAAGTGGAACCCTATAGCAAAGTAGGTGTGGAAAACGTGAACGGAAATATTCCTGATACTACCAATGCTATAGATTTAAGCACAAAAAAAGTAGATTCGGCTGCTACTAAAAGCGATTCTTCTTTGCATAAATAAGCATGATAAACGAAACCTTTATCTTAAAGATGCAAAATGGAATCCAACTTCTCATGAAAGAGTGGGAAGTCATTCAAATTATTATGCGTGCCATCTTCAATAGTAATAAACTCATCTCCCGGTTTTAAAACTTTCTTTAATTTACCTGACTCGCGGGAAAAAATAACTTTATCGGAAGTGCCAATAAAAATGGATATGGGTTCTTTTACTTCTTTTAAATATTCACCCACCGGAAATTTAAAATGAGACATTCTTGCAGTTGGATAAATGGGCGCATAAGTGCTGAATAAGGAAGGGATGCTATAGTAAGGTGTTTCTAAAATCAATCTTTTACATTTTTGTTTTGCCGCGATGTAAGCAGCAACTCCAGAGCCTAGCGATTTTCCATAAACGATAATGCTATCCGCAGAAAATTGAGAATGCGCCAGTTTATATACTTCTGTTGCCTCTTTATACATCATCTCTTCGGTTAACTTTCCCGTGGTTTTTCCAAAGCCGGGATAATCGGGCATCCATACTTCATAACCATTATCTGTAAAATTGGAAACGTATTTTGCATAACGGTTTATGTTTCCGCGGTTGCCATGAAAATATAATACCACGCCTTTTGATACAGTATCCTTAGGAAAAAATTGTACCAGATCCAGCGTTACATTCGCATTCATGGGTATCGTTACTTCCTTAAAAGGCATGTTGAATTTAAACTCGTAATCCGTTGGCAAAGGCTCCGGATGAAACATAAATTTTTCCTGCAAATAAAATAATGCCAGGCCAATGGAACAATAAACCAAGGTGATTATAGTTGCCCATCTAAAAACTTTTCTTCTCGTTGAAACTTTATAAGGCTTTTCTTCCGGATGCATTATTTCATTTTTGTTTTTCATTTTAAATTCATTGTTTATTTCTCACCCAACAAGCGAATCAACTTTTATTTATTATTTTTTATTTCTTATTTAATATTTCACGGAGCCAATATATCCCTGATAAAATTATGGTATTCCGGAAATGAAGTAAGGTTATTATGTCCGCCGCCCACAATGCGGATAAGCGTTATTTTGCCGGGATTCAACCGTTGCAATTTTTCACTCTGGCTTATGGGTATCAGCCAATCTTTGGTGCCATGAATAATATAAGTGTGGCAATTTACTTTCCTTATCCATTTATCCGTTTGCAATTGATAACGTAATACAAAACGCATGGGCAAAATAGGAATAAAGCGCTGCACCGCTTTTCTAAAACTATAATAAGGCGCATCCAGAATTAAATACCGGGGAGAATTATCGCTGGCAATTTTTGCCGCAAACCCGCTTCCCAGGCTTCTTCCGTACACCAATATGTGATGCTCGTGAAATTGTACGGCAAGGGAATCGTAAACCACCTGCATATCATTGAGCATCATCTTTTCACTCCGGCGGCCAGTGCTTTTTCCAAAGCCGCGGTAATCCACCAATACCACATCATACTGATAACGATAGAAATCTTTGGCGTATTTAGCCCAGCCTTTTATACTTCTTGTGTTGCCATGAAAATATAATATCAATCCCAATGGATTTTTTGTATAAAAATGAAGACCATTAATTCTTACGCCCGGCTCTATGTCAATAAATAATTCTTTAAAAGGAACATCGTATTTATAAATGAAATCCTGTTTTAGTTTTTCAGGCTTGAAAATAAATCGCTCCTGCACGAGGTAAACGAGGATCATGATAAACGCATATCCTCCAATAATATAAATAAGAGTTGAAGACATAATCAAGCGACGAATTGATTGGATTATGATTGAGAATGATGGAGTGATTGGTAATTGGGTTCTATTTGTTTTTAATTCTTAATTCCCAATTCTTAATTCCACATTATTCTTCATCTTCATTAAAAACGCGTTTAAGTTTCAGCTTTCGTATCGGCGCCACTATCAGCGGAAATTTCTCAACCGTTACATTACTTTGTTCCAACCCAAAACCGCGCTCTTCACTAAGGCTTATTGTTTTTACCCAAAAATAAATTTTCATAATGATCCTTTCAAAGAAAGGCAATTCATTATCCTGCGATAAAAATTTCTCCATCACAATAAATTGAAAATCGCCAACTACATTATTTTTCTGCAGACTTTCATACCTGCTGGTGATGTTTACTTCTTTATTGGCCACCATATCCTGCACCACTTTTCTAAACATCAGGTTGATCCTTGGCTCCATACGGAAACCCAGGCGCAGCTCCACTCGTATCACTTCATTGGGAATAATGGTCTCCACGGTATAGTCAGAAGTGTAAGGCTCATCCTGAGTGTCCACATGCACAAACCAATAAATATCCGCGCGCTTTGGCTTACGATTAAGGATGCTATAAATAATTTTATGCTCTATTTCTTTTGGATTATTGGCGCTGGTTAAATACACAAGATGTGTGGCATATTTCGGAATGGTCATGTCATTGCTGAGTTCTTGTATGGTAGGTAGATATTGTTCCAGCCTTACGAATTCTATATAACGGTTTTTGATTCTTCGCGCCCGGAACCATACGTACATAATGGTAAACAAACCTCCTCCCACAATTAAAGTAACAAACCCGCCATGGGGAAATTTCTCCAGGTTGGCAATGAGAAAACTCATTTCAATGGTTAAATAAACAGCAAGATAGAGGTAGATCAACATCCTCGGCGTTCTGCGTGAGATGAGAAAATTGGCAAACAAAATAGAAGTGGCCAACATACACAAAGTAATTGCCAAACCATACGCGGCCTCCATGTTTGACGATGTTCTGAAATACAAAGTGATGCCCAAACAACCCAGCAGTAAAACGGTATTGATGCCGGGAATGTACAACTGGCCACGCTCTTCTGTAGGATAATTTATTTTCATTTTGGGCCAAAGATTTAAGCGCATGCTTTCACTGATGAGTGTAAATGAGCCACTGATCAATGCCTGGCTCGCGATGATGGCAGCCACTGTAGCAATCACGATTCCAATCATTTTAAAGTTTTCCGGCATGATTCCGTAAAAGGGATTGAAGCCATTGTCAATGATTTCTTTGGTAAAAATTTTTCCATTATGATGAGACAATAGCCATGCGCCCTGGCCAAGATAATTTATGATGAGCGCCACTTTTACATAGATCCATGAGACGCGGATATTTTTTCTTCCGCAATGGCCAAGGTCGCTATATAAAGCTTCGGCCCCGGTGGTACACAGAAATACTGCACCTAATATCCAAAAGCCATTCGGGTAAACCGTTAGCAGTTTGATACCATAATATGGATTCAAAGCTTTGAAAATATACAGGCCATCAAAAAGATGCATAAAGCCCAATACGGCAAGCATTAAAAACCAAAAGAACATTATTGGCCCAAATAATTTACCAATAGAAGCGGTGCCAAATTGCTGCGAAAAAAACAACGCGATTAAAATGCCGATTACAATATATACAATGGCATCGCCGCTGATACCGCTAAAAAAAGGAATTTGCCTTAACCCTTCAATTGCTGAAGTAACGGTGATGGACGGGGTAATAATTCCATCGGCCAATACTGAGGCCCCGCCAATCATTGCAGGAAATACCAGCCATCGCTTTTGACGGCGGATAAGGGCGAATAAAGAAAAAATACCGCCTTCACCGTTGTTATCTGCCTTTAAAGTAAGGATAATATATTTCAAAGTGGTTTGCAACGTAAGCGTCCAGATGATACAGGAAAGCCCACCCAGGATTAGTTCTTCGGAAATAACCCTGTCTCTTATTATGGCATTAAAAACATAAAGTGGAGAAGTACCGAGATCGCCATAAACAATTCCCAGTGCAATAATTAAACCCACCGGGGTTACCTTTTTTAAATTTACCCGCACGCTGCTATTTTAATGTTCAACAATGAAATTCCTCAATTACCCATTGTTCCACTTCTTGAAATAATCTGCAAATGTAGAGGGAAACCTAATATTAGCAATTAATTATTATGGGAAGGCGCTGGTGATGTTTGATGTGAGATGTACGATGTGAGATATTGTTACTTGCTTCTTGATACTTGATACTTGCCGATTCACCATTCACCATTCATCATTCATCATTGCCCATTCACCTAAAGCCTTTTGATATTTTTAATTTTAATGGGCGGCGTAAAACGGGTATCCACATCAGGCTGGCTATGTATCTGTCGCACGATAGCCATGCCCTTTATTACTTTTCCAAATGGAGCAAATCCCAATCCTTCAGGACTGGCTTCGCCTCCATAATCATACACCGGTTGATCACTGAGGCAAATAAAAAATTCGGTACTTGCGGTGCCAGGCGCGGCCCGTGCCAATGAGATAATGCCAGTTTTATGAAGAAGGCCGCTTTCCTTAGTGCTTTCATGTGGAATGCCGGGAATGGTAATTTGCTTTTTATAATCCGTTTGCCAAATACCACCTTGTATCAATTCGGACTTGAAGGCATTTGAAGGCTGATCCTCTTTTTTTAAAACACGATAAAACGAACTGTTTTTAAAGTATCCCGAATCTATAAAAGAAAGAAAACCGGCCACCGTTTTAGGCGCTTTTTCAGGGTATAACTCTACAATGATATCGCCAAAGTTGGTTTGTATTTTTATGGTGGGTTGTTTGTATTCCGTTTGCGTACATTGAATGCCGGCCAATGCAAGCGATAAAAAAAGATAAAACAAGATACGGGCTTTCATGAAACAATATTATTAAGCTTCGGGCTGTGAGTGTCTATAACTTCACCAGCCGTTTTTAATTCAACCACAACCATTCCTCAAAAAAAAGTTCTTCGGACAATATAGTCGCCATTTCTCCTTCACCATTTGACCATTGACCATTCACCAATTGACCATTCACGATTTCCCTGTACCAAAGAGCGCCCTATGGGTTTCTTCTTTCAAATACTTTATAAGAATGCCGCTCACTAATAAAAGGGCTACCAGAAAAAGGGCCACAAAAAAGCCTATGGAACCAAACAGCATGGGCGATTTATTTTGTACATAATAAGGAGGCTCTGGCTTGTCGAGAACTTTTATAACAGGTGTGGCCTTTTGTAATTTATAAGCCGCGTTTTGTTGGTTGGCAACTGCAGTGGCATATTGCTGGCGAATCATTTGTTTATCTGCCATTAAATTTTCTGCGGGAACTCTGAACTCAAGCTTTGCCGTATTGGTGAACATAGTTCTTTTATCTATGGCAATGAGCTGGTTATCTTTTGAATTCATAACACTTCTGAGGGAATCCACTTTGCTGGTTGCAAATTCAAAATCGCGCTTGGCTTTTTCTCTTTTCAGGTCAATATAAAAAGTAGAGATTTTGTCAATAAATCCATAGCTTATCGTTCTTACTAATTCAGGGCTGCGACCGGTATAAGCTAAAACGAAACTGTTATTTTTATTAATGGAAGCCACTAATCCGCCTCTCAAAACGTTGCCTGCCCAGGTAATTAACGCATATTCATTCGGTGGCATTTTTATTTCAGGTTCCATAAAACCACGATGTTGATTGATATCCTCTACTAAAAGTTCCGCAATGGTTTTATTCCCTTTTTCCGGAACTCTTATGGAGGCAACTTCTTCACGGGTGGTACGGCTTTGGGCCAATTCAATAATGTTTATAGAAGCATCATCGCTAAAGCTTTTTGAATTTTCACTGGTTCCCATCAGGGCGCTTAATACGGATGTGGAACTATTATCCGATCCGCTCGTTAATGGAAAAATAGAAGCCGTGGAAGTATAAGTAACTGGTTTTTGCGAAGCATAAAATACAAGCGCTCCCCCACATATGATCCCGGAAATAATAATGATAAGCCAGGTTTTCTTCAACCGGTGAAAAAGTGCTGTGGTTAATTCCTGTGTGGTCATTAAAATTATTTAGTCTGTGTTAATAAATAAGCAACAAATATCGGTATGGCCGTTACCAGGATCTGCGAAGCGAAATTGCCAATTACTTTATTCTGCGGCTTTACGGGAACCACCACTATACTGCCTTCTTCTACCTTAGGATAAAAATGGAAGAATCCAAAATTCTTCGTCCGTTGGCTTTTCCCGTTTGCATAAGTAACATAAATTCTTTTGCGCCAGGGCCTTTCTCCGAAGCCGCCGGCTTTATCTATATAATAACCCAGGTTAGAATGTTCCTTATCAAAATACATTTTTAATTGAGTTTGCACAGCTCCTTTAATAGTTACCACAGGGTTTACTGCCGGTACATAAACAACATCGCCTTCCTGCAATATCATATCATATTTAGAGTTGGGATTTTTTATGGCTTCTGCCAAATCAATACTAATTGGCTCAGAGGGATCGAAAAGAACGCTATCAATAATATGACCGCTGGTATCCTTTATGTACCTGGTACGGTTTTTTTTCAACAAAGGATTCTCACGGAAAGTAGTATCTTTCATTCTATATAAAATGGCTCCCTGCGCATTGGAGTTGGATTTTAGACCTCCAGACCTTTCTATAAATGAAGACAAGCGCTCATTCTCATTCAGTTTCGGATAAGTTCCGGGATACAAAAACTCACCTTCGAGTTTTACATTTTGTTGCAATTGGAAAGTAGGGTTTTTCCTCACATACACCTGGTCGTAAGGCTTGAGCTTTACTTGTTCCGTAGTCTTGTCAACCTCAAGATTGTGATTTACCGCATAACTTTTAATAATGGTTTTAGTAGGTTTAATTCCACTTTGAGAGGAATCCACATCAACCACGCTGGATACAATTATGCTTCCGTATTCGGCTGAAGGCTTTAATCCGTTGGCAAAATATAAAAGATCCTTTAAGGTCATGCCTCCATATTTTTGATAAGTACCCGGTTTGCGTACTTCGCCTTCAATGGAAATGGATTGATTATCCAAAAACCGGTTTTTATTATACACCTCAATAATGTCATTGGCCTCTATGAGAATGTTATTGCTGCTGTTCAAATTTTTATTAAAATCGGTGAGGTTTACATCAATTTTATCTGATTTCAGATTATTGGAATCTCCGGCGCCTTTAAAAACATAAGCTCTGTCGAGGTAGGTGTTGGGAGTAATGCCACCAGCGCGATTGATAAGATCAAATAAACGATCTCCTTTTCTTACTTCATATACATTAGGATATGCCACTTCTCCTCTTATGATTACTTTATTACTAAGGCCTGGATTTATCAGTTTCACTATCACATAATCCCCGTCATACAAAGGCTCATCAATAATTTCTCCGTGAGCTTTTAAGCCCAATGCATTAAAATTAACCGTTTTGATGGTTTGTTTTTCATCCACATTTCTAATGATAACGCCACCGGAAGCATAGGCATCCGCTGTAAAGCCGCCGCTATATCTTATGAGATCCCTGACGCCTTCATTCTTTTTCAACTGGTAATACATGGGCCTTTTGAATTGGCCGCTGGCCAAAACTTTTTTATCATAAAAAGGAACAATTACAAAATCATTGTTTTCGAGATAAAGATGTTTGCCAAAATCTCCCGTGTTTAAATATTTATAAACGTCAATAGAGTCAATGATTTTCCCATTCCTGGAAATAAGAATATGGCGCAGGTTTCCATATTCAGTAATGCCGCCGGCTAATGCCACCACATTTAGCGCATTGGTGAAGGCTGAAACTACCACCGGGCCGGGCGCTTCAACATTGCCGGATACCTGCACCACAATGGATCGCGGCTGCCCAAGTGTAATTGAAATATTAGTAGAGGCGGGGATCACTCTTTTAAAACGATCGTAAACCACAGCCCGCGCATTTGAAAAAGTGAGTCCCTGTACGGTGATTTTCCCAAGTCCCTGCGGGAAAATAGAGCCATCACGCGCTACAATATAATCCTGCTCAAAATCGGCGCCGCCCCAGAGTGAAACGATTATGTGATCGCCCACGCCAATCGGATAATCTTCAGGAGGGGTGGACAATTGGGTAAGTTCTAATATCTGGCTATTTTGAAAAAGGTCATTTCCATAAACAGATCTCGGATCTCGTATTTTTTTTTTGAAATTATCTTTTTGGGTGCTGTCCCGGGCTATTATGTTCTTTTTTTCTATTTCAGCAACTCCTTTGTGAATGTCATCGCCCACCTTTTGGGGTTGCTGATTATAATCTTTCAGGTAATTCTGTAATTCTGCCGGGGAAGCATTTTTTAACGAATTGGGGTCTATGGGCAAATCCTGGTCTTCGGTAGTCACCTGGGCATAAACCGTATTTTTAGAAAATAAAAAAACAAAAGCCGTAAAAAATAGCAGTAAAAAATACTTTTTACAGGCAAAATCTGCTTTATAAAGACTCATTTGAAATGGGTTGATGTAATTTATTTTTAAAAACGAACAAATATACCATTTTATTTCAGTGGCTTACTTAATGATACCTCTCAAATTCGGGCTGCTGCATAGCGAACAAAGCAGCATACGTCATGTTGTTATTTGGAAAAAGGTTTGTGTAAATTAATTCAGAATATTTATGACTTAGAAACTGTCTAAAAGGGACTTTCCTTTTTATTTTAGAGAAATCATCGGCCAGGTCAAGCGGATTGTAAACATTGCTGTATGATTTCAGGTCATTGCTGTACATGTTAAGCTCATTGCTGTATGATTTAACATCATTGCTGTACGTGTTGAGCTCATTGCTGTATGATTTCAAGCCATTGCTGTACATGTTCAAGTCATTGTTGTACATGTTAAGGTCATTGCTGTGCAAGTTGAGGTCATTGCTGTATGTTTTCAAGCCATTGCTGTACATGTTTAAGTCATTGCTGTATGTTTTCAGGTGAATGCTGTATGATTTCAGGTCAATGCTGTCCGTGTTGGTGGCCATTGTTGTATTTCAAAAAAAATAATCAGGTGATTTGTTTGGCTACTCCAAAATCAATTTCGGTATTATCGCCAATATTAAGGGATCGGGTTTCGCCGATGATTTCCGTATCGTTCCCTATGAGCGAATCATCCAGCATTACATCATATATTTTGGAATAGGAACCGATAATAGAAGCTTTGATAATGGAAGAATGTACGATGGTATTTTCCCCCACGGCAACATGCGGCCCAATGATGGAATCTTTGATATCGCAACCCTCTGCGATACTCACCGGCGGAATGAAAATGGTGTTTTCAAATTTATTAGATTCTGAAATAGTGCCGCCGAACTTTTGAAGTAAAATAGAGTTGGATTGCAAAAGAGATTCTTTTCTTCCGCAATCAAACCAATTATCTACTTTATAAGATTTGAATTTTGAACCGCCCGTAATCATACATTCCAATGCGTCGGTAAGATTAAATTCATCATGGCTCTTAATATTATTGCTGATGATTCTGGAAAGACACTCAAATAACAGCGCAGAATCCTTTATTTTATAAAGTCCCACCAAAGCCATATTGGATTTTGGGATAGAAGGCTTTTCTACCACCCGGGTAATAAATCCTTCTTCATCAATTTCGGCTACCCCAAAATTTCTGGGGTCATCTACTTTCTTTACTCCCAGCATGGACCATTCGGAGGAAAGCATTTCTTCAATATTATATTCACAAATAGTATCTCCCAGAACAATAAAAACATCATCTTCACCAATGATCTGGCGGGCAAGGTCAACGGCATGGGCAGTACCTTTTCTTTCATTCTGATAAATAAAATGACAGGTTAATTGCGGATATTTTGCTTTGATGTAATCCTGTATTTTTTCTCCCAAATAACCTACAATAAATACAAACTCATTGATGCCGGCTTCGTGCAACTGATCCACATTGATACTTAAAATGGTTTTCCCCGCTAATGGTATCAATGCTTTTGGTTGGGTATATGTGTGTGGGCGCAATTTAGTACCCGCACCCGCCACAGGAATAATAGCCTTCATTTTTTAAATAAATTTATTGATCTCACTCCTCTAAAAGGGGTGTGAATATAGTCAAAGTTTCGCTTTTTGTTTTTAAGGATTTTAGATTAGAGATAAGATAGTTATTAAAAAAAATATGGGGGATTACTTATAACCTGGGATTAATTTTCACATCTTCAGATCAGTTTTATATTTGAATAGAAGATATAAAACCTTCATTAATGGCCTGTTTTACCTCATATCAGCCAGGTTTTTCAACATTTCAACTTATTAACTTATTAACTTTTAGTACGTTTGCGCAAATTCATATTTATGCAAAGAGATAAAGTAGTTTTTGATATTATCAACAAAGAATTAAACCGTCAAAGAGAAGGGATTGAATTAATTGCTTCTGAAAATTTCGCTTCATTACAGGTAATTGAGGCGATGGGAACTGTGCTTACTAATAAATATGCCGAAGGGTATCCGGGAAAAAGATATTACGGAGGCTGTGAGTTTGTAGATGAATCTGAACAATTAGCGATTGACCGCTTAAAACAAATTTTTAATTGCGAATATGCCAACGTGCAACCGCATAGTGGTGCCCAGGCAAACTTTGCGTTGATGTTTGCGGTCTTGAAACCAGGTGATAAAATTTTAGGACTCGATCTTAGTATGGGTGGCCATCTTACACACGGCTCACCAGTAAACTTTTCGGGTAAATTATATGAGCCTCATTTTTATGGAGTAAAGAAAGAAACCGGATTGATTGATTATGAAATGCTCGAACAAAAAGCAAGAGAGATCAAACCCAAAATGATCGTTTGCGGTGCATCGGCATACAGCCGCGACTGGGATTATGAGCGCATCAGAAAAGTAGCGGATGAAGTGGGCGCCTTTGTTTTTTGTGATATGGCGCATCCCGCTGCCTTGATTGCAAAGGGATTATTAAAATCCCCTTTTGAACATTGTCATTTTGTAACTTCTACCACACATAAAACTTTGCGTGGCCCCCGTGGCGGAATTATTATGATGGGAAAAGATTTTGAAAATCCTTTTGGATTAAAAACTCCCAAAGGGGAAACAAGAATGATGAGCCATGTAATAAATATGGCTGTTTTCCCCGGTACGCAAGGTGGCCCGCTCGAACATGTAATCGCGGCGAAAGCCATTGCTTTTGGAGAAATATTAACTGATGAATTTACCGCTTACGCAAAACAAATTCAGCTAAATGCGCAGGCCATGGCAAAGGCATTTAATGCAAAAGGGTATAATTTAATAAGCAACGGAACTGATAATCACCTGATGCTAATTGATCTTCGTAATAAAAATATTACCGGTAAAAAAGCGCAGGAAACTCTCGACAAAGCAAGCATCACACTTAATAAAAACGCAGTGCCTTTCGATGATAAAAGCCCGTTTGTAACTTCCGGGGTGCGCGTAGGTGTGCCTGCAGTAACTACAAGAGGCTTAAAAGAAAATGACATGCAGACATTAGTAGATTTTATAGACAGAGTCTTGATGCATCTTGATGATGAGAAAACAATTTCATCTGTAAAGAATGATGTGAAAGAATTTATGAAGCAATATCCGTTGTATCCTGAATTAGGCTAAACTGAAAAGATAGGTTGAAATTTATTTTCAAAAATGCCGGTTTTTAATTTTGTAAAATTTATCTTCGGATTATAAACTAATGTCATGATACAGCGTGTACAAACCATCTGGATGATACTGGCAGCTTTTGCCGTTTTTCTTACCATAAAATTTTCTTTTTACAGTGGCACATGGCTAGCGGATAATACGTATCACATCGTGACAGGGACTGAAAATTTTTTCCTGCTTATTCTTACAAGCGCATTAGGCACCAGTATTATTATCAATATATTTTTATTTAAACAAAGAAGTATTCAATTTAGAATTACAATAATTGCTATTCTTGTAGAGTGTATTATTATTTTCATGTACATCAATGAAACCAATAAATTTTCCGCTGGAAGTTTTAGTCTTTGGTCGGCATTGCATTTGTTGATAATCCTCTTTCTGATCCTTGCCGCCAAAGGAATTTATAGTGATTCCAGGTTGGTGAAAGAAAGTAACAGGTTGCGGTAAACTTATCTGAGATAAAAACTACTTCATAAACCTGAGGAATAATGGTCGCATCGAGGTTGTTGAAAATAAAAAAGGAAGAACGGGTAATTGGTTTTAACCGGCAATTAATTTATTCACTTCAATTCTGGCCATATCTCTTATCGCATCGGCAATATGATTGGCATCAATTCCTACTTCATTGTATAATTGTTTTGCCGAACCATGCTCAATAAACTTGTCGGGGATTCCCATAATTTTTACCTCTGCCTTGTAATGATGCTCATTCATAAATTCTAAAATAGCAGAACCAAAGCCTCCTAAGATGGTTCCATCTTCTACAGTAATTATTTTAGAATATTTATGGAACACTTCGTGAAGCAACGTTTCATCCAAAGGTTTTACAAAACGAACATCGTAATGCGCCGGATTTAATCCTTCTGATTTCACATCCCTGATGGCTGCTGCTGCAAAATTTCCCGGATGTCCAAAAGATAAAATCGCTATTTCTTCTCCATCTTTTAATTTTCTTCCTGTACCGATTTTAATTTCCTTCATCTCTGTTTCCCAGTCCGGCTTTACTGCTTCGCCGCGTGGATAGCGGATTACAAAAGGCTGGTTGGTAGTTTCCAATTGGGCGGTAAACATCAGGTTTCTTAATTCGCTTTCATTCATGGGCGCGCTTACAATCATGTTGGGAATGCAGCGCATGTAAGCAATATCAAAAGCGCCGTGATGTGTAGGCCCATCTTCACCCACCAATCCTGCGCGATCCAGGCAAAACACCACCGGCAAATTTTGTAAAGCTACATCATGAATTACCTGGTCGTAGCCCCGTTGCATAAAGGAAGAATATACGTTGCAGAAAACCTTTAAGCCCTGTGTGGCAAGCCCGGCGCTAAGTGTAACGGAATGCTGTTCACAAATACCCACATCAAAAGCGCGGTTGGGCATTTCTGCCATCATGTATTTTAAAGAACAGCCACTGGGCATTGCCGGTGTGATTCCCATTATTTTATCATTCTTTTTCGCAAGCTCAATAAGGGTATATCCAAATACATCCTGGTATTTTGGCGGCTGCGGAATATCAAATTTTTTCTTATAAATCTCACCTGTTATTTTATCAAACAAACCCGGTGCATGCCATTTGGTTTGGTCTTTCTCTGCCAGTTCAAATCCTTTTCCTTTTACCGTTTTAATGTGTAAAAGTTTTGGTCCGGGGATATCTTTCAGGTCGTTTAAAGTATCTACCAGCT
>DATCWN010000482.1:0-19489 GCA_036566285.1 Hanamia sp. | reverse complement strand
GCTTTTATGAATAAGATCATTTCGTAGAGAAGGAAACTGTTTGAGAAGATACACCACTTTTTCTTCATCAAGTTCTATGGCTTTAAAATGAATCCCGGGTATTTCTACAAGATGTTTCGTAAGCGCACCACCGCCCGGTCCTACTTCCAATAAATTATTGAAAGGGTGCTTCAGCAAGGCGTCCATTATTTTTTTTACCACATTTTCATCTTTTAGAAAATGCTGACCGAGTGATTTTTTGAGTGTGTACATACCGGCACAAATTACTTATCATATCTTAGATCCTTTTTTAAAAATAATATTTTTAAACTTATAGAATTATAAATAAAAAAAACCTTAGCTAAGAAGAAATTTTGATTGAATAAATTATGATTATTTTTCCTTAATTTTTTCCTTATTTTTTAATGATTTATTCTACAAAAGCAATTGTTTTGCGTCATGTAAAATATGGCGAAACAAGTGTGATTGCCACTCTTTTTACGGAAACATTTGGCATACAATCATACCTGGTAAATGGTGTGCGTACCCAGGGCAAAACTTCAAAAGCGCATTTCTTTCAACCTTCTTCGCTGTTGGATTTACAGGTGTATCATAATGAATTAAAAAATTTGCAGCGAATAAAAGAGGTAGCATGGAGTGTGCTTTATAAAAATATTTTAAGCAATGTTACCAAAAATGCGGTGGCGCTTTACATGGTGGAGCTTTTATACAAATGCCTGAAACAGCCGGAAGCCAATCCTGATTTATTTCATTTTTGTGAAGATGCTTTTTTGCAGTTAGATACTTCTTCAGAAGAAATCACCGCTAATTTTCCTCTTTATTTTTCACTGCAACTTGCACCTTTTTTTGGCTTTCAATTACAAGATAATTATTCTGAAAAAAGAAATGTTTTTAGTTTGAAGGAAGGGAAATTTTCTACCGAAGAATCGGCATCACCCGATCATTTAAACAAAGAAACCAGTTATTATATTTCCCAGTTATTAAAAGCGATTCATCCTGATGATTTAACGGAAATAAAGATGAATAGAAACATTAGAAATTCAGTTTTAAAAAGCCTTGAAAGTTACTATGCATGGCATGTGCCGGAGTTTGGGCAAATGAAAACGCTGACCGTTTTGCATGAAGTAATTTGAAAATCCGGTAGATGATCTTATTTTATTTTGATCAATGTTTCTATTTCACTCGCATCGTTAATTTTTCCACCTTCACTGTTTTTTATTAAAAGAATTCCGGGAGTTTTTCCTTTTTCAAAACTTCCCAATTGTTCATCCATCTGCAATGCTTTGGCCCCATTGATAGTGGCCCATTGCAAAAGAGTTTCCGTTTTTATTTGAGGAAATCTTTTTACAATTGTTTTTATTTCTTCTAAAAGATTCAGTTGATGATTGGATGCGAGGCTATCGGTACCGAGGATAATGTTGCAATTATTTTCCAACAGTAAATTTACCGGCGGCAATGCGTTTTCAATATACAAGTTAGCGTTAGGACACAGGCAAAATGATACTAACTGTTTACTGATTTTATGAGTATTTATAAAATTGATATCTTCCTGCTGCATAAAAGTATTGTGCACCAAAATAACCGAAGAAGCCGTAGAAAACTTTTGAAAATAACTTTCCACGCTTCGCATTTTTTTTGCCTGGTAAAAGGAATTGTCAATATGCATCATCTCATACATCTTCAAAAAATCTCCTTTCCCTTCCATGAAAAATTCATCTTCATGCTTTGTTTCCTGGTTATGAATAGTAATCACTTTTTCTTTGAAATATGGAATCATTTTTTCCCATAAATCATTTGAAACCGAATAAGGCGCATGAGGAACAATGGAAGCACGTAAATTATTTGTTTCAAATTCATCATAAATAAATCTCGATAAATCAAACCTCTTTGAAGCAACCTGGGGAAGCCATCCACTGGTTTCGATAAAATTATAACAGGCAAGGTTCTTTTTTAATTTTTGGAAAACAGTGAGTCCATTATTACAAATATCTCCTACAGCAACAATACCGTTTTCCAGCATTTCTTTTTCAGCCTTATCAATTGCTTCTATAATTTTTTTTTCTTCGGAATGCCTTAACGTTACTACTTTAAATACAAAATCAATCAATCCCGTTTTTTCAGGAATAATACCTTTAAGATGTGAAAGCTCAAGATGGCAATGCGCATTAACGAACCCTGGAGAAATAATTCCCTTGTAATTTTCTACTTCATCACCGGCATCAGCAAAATTGGTTATATCCATTATTTTTCCTTCGCTATCCGTTATCAGTACTTTATTAGAAGGTAAAAAACAATGGCCGTCAAATAAATGATCCCCTTTTAATTTTCGATAGCTCATGTAAAAATGTTTAGGTTAATTTTGCACCCATTATCAAAGATACAGGGTAAAGTTTTCTACAAATTGATACCTCAACCTTTTGCCCGACTATCTTTTTAAAAAATATAAAATAAAATATGCTTGAAAAACTTGAAGCCATAAAAGCAAGATTTGAGGAACTGGGCGTAGCGCTTTCAAACCCGGAAATAGTTAGCGATAATAAGAGATATCGCCAGCTTAGTAAGGAATACCGAACCTTGGAAAAGATCGTAAAAATCCGGGATAAATACGCTAATATTTTAGATGATATTGAGTTTAATAAGGAGGTATTAAACAGCGATGATGAAGAGATGCGTGAGTTGGCTAAGGAAGAATTACCCCAATTGCAGGAGCAAAAAGAACAATTTGAAAAGGAAATAAGGAATCTGCTGATCCCTAAAGATCCACAGGATGAAAAGAATTGTATCCTTGAAATAAGAGCTGGTACCGGTGGCGATGAAGCTTCTCTTTTTGCAGGAAATCTAATGCGCATGTACCTTAAATTTTGCGAAAACAAAGGCTGGAAAACTGCGTTATTAAGTGAAAGCGAAGGAACTGTGGGAGGCTACAAAGAGGTACAAATAGAAGTTTCCGGCGAAGACGTTTATGGCACTTTAAAATTTGAAAGTGGCGTGCATCGCGTGCAGCGCGTGCCTGACACTGAGGCCAGCGGGCGCGTCCATACAAGCGCTGCAACTATAGCCGTAATGCCGCAGGCGGAAGAAGTGGATGTAGATTTAAAAGAAAGCGATGTAAAAATGGAAACCTCAAGAAGTGGTGGGGCAGGTGGCCAGAATGTAAATAAAGTGGAAACCAAGGTAATGCTGACTCACTTGCCCACTGGAATTGTAATTGTTTGCCAAACGGAAAGAAGCCAATTGGGCAACCGGGAAAAAGCAATGCAGATGTTGCGCACAAAACTTTATGAAGAAGAAGTACGTAAGCAGGAAGATGAAATTTCGCGCCATCGTAAAAGCCTCGTAAGCACCGGTGATCGCTCAGCTAAAATAAGAACGTATAATTACCCCCAGGGTCGGGTAACAGACCATAGGATAGGGTTGACTGTATATAACCTTGAAAATGTTTTAAACGGAGAATTACAGGAATTTATTGATGCCTTGCAATTTGCAGAAAACTCTGAGAAACTTACACATCAATAAGTTAAGGATTTAAAATTACATTCGAGGGTCAGAAAATTAATGTAACTTGCACCCGATACTAAAGGAGTATAAAAATGAGCGGCTTTTAAAAATTCCTTAACATTATCATTTTTACTTTTGGCATGTGTTTTGAAATAATAAAAGTAACATTCAAAATTAAATTTTCAATTTTCTCATAAGCAGTTAGTTTTGGTAAACGGCCCCTGTTTCTACAGGGGCCTTCTTTTATAAAAAAATGTATCAATTAATCGAATAACTACGTCGTTTAAGAACTAAAAAGGTTGTGAAAATAACGTATAAGTCTTATTATTATTGTTGTATGATTTTCAAGAAGAATGAAATTCAATAAAATTCCAACTGAAGGATAGAAACATTTATATTTATCTGATTCACCATTGAACATTCACCATTCATTCATCATTGACTATTGACCACTCACCATTGCCCTAAACTTTTATCCAGAATTTTAAATAATCTTCATAGTCGGTATGCACTACTTCATAGTCCGGAGGTATCTCATTTCCAAAACTGTGAAAGGTAACTAACCGCGTTGCGGCTGGCTTTTTATTCAATTGTTTGTACAGGCAGAGATTATAATAATCGTACAGTTTTTCTGAATAAGTAACGCTGTTATCAATTTTTTGTGTGCCTTCAATATTTTCATAAAAAGAGTTATAAAAATAAAAATGGTCGTATTCTTTAAAGTCAACGTTTGCCACATTTTCATTTATAAAAAAAACATTTTCTAAATCCAGTTTCATTTTTAAATCATTACAAAGTGCCACCAGGTCTTTGCGTTGTTCCACTCCATAAAAATTAATGTTTGGATGATAATGAGCTGCTGTTAAACAAAACTTTCCTGAACCGCTGCCAATATCCAATATTTTTACTTCGTGTGAAACCGCTAGAAAATCAGCCGCCTTTTTCGCCACTTCGAGGGGAGTCCAATGTTTTTGAGCTAATGACTGAATGGAATCAGGATATAATGAATTGAATAAAATATCAGATGAGAACCAGTCTTTTATTTTCCGATTTTGTTTTTGAATATCTTTTTGTTCATGCATACCCGAACGCTTATTTTTTAAAATTTATCTACGTTTCCGTTAACGTAACACTTTCAATTTTACGGTATCAATGCGGGTTTCCCCTACATTTAAAATATCAAACTGGTAATCATCAACAATGATGCGGTCTCTTTGTCGGGGGATGGATTCATGCTGGTTAATGATATATCCGGACAGGGTTTCTGTATCTTCATTTTTTCTGAATTCCAGCTTGTATTTTTCCATAAGGTAATCCAGTTCCAGCCTGCCACTAAAGATATATTCATTCGGTGCAATTTGTTTGTCCACAAATTCTTCTTTTACATCGTACTCATCATAAATATCGCCAAAGATTTCTTCCAGCAAATCTTCCATAGTTACTATACCCGCCGTGCCGCCAAATTCATCAATAACCCATGCTATACTTTTTCTTTCCTTAGTAAATTTGTTGATGAGGTCAGTGGCATTCATGCTTGCTGGAATAGCCGGAATAGGCAACAATATGGATTGGAGGCTTTCAGGATTTTTAAACATATCCAACTGGTGAACGTATCCCTGTATATTATCAATATTATTTTCAAAGACTACCAGCTTACTTAATTTTGTTTCAATAAAAAGGGCTTTTATTTCATCCAGTGATGAATGAATATCCACCGCCACAATTTCTTTTCTTGGGATGAGGCATTCCCTTATTCTTGTTTCGGCCAACGATAATACATTTTCAAAAATCTCATTGTTCAATTCAGTGTTATCGTCCGTGTCATTCATTTTAAGTTGCTGAATATAATGTTCGAGATCCATTTTTGAAAACACCTCATTTTTATTTTGAAGCTTTACATTGAAAATATATTTAAGTATCCATTCAGAAATATTTACAAAATAAACAGCGATCCAATTGAAAAGCGAATAAAAAGAACTGACAATAAAAGTGATAAAGCCACTTCCTGTAATGGCATTCCCTTTTGCCCTGAAAAAGGCTTTAAAAATAAATTCAATCACTAATAAAATCAAGGTGGCAATAAGGGTTTCTGCCGCAAGATGAATGTAAGGATTTTCAATTCCCCAGTAATGCCAAACGCTTGCCAGCACATCGCTCCAAAGAAGGCCGTAAATAACCAGCAAGGTATTGAAGATAAGAAGCGTGGTTCCAATAAAGCGGGCGGGTTGTTCCAAAAATGACGACCATATTTTTCCGCTGTAAGTGCCCTGTTTCTTTTTTAATTCAATGGATAATTTACTTACAGAAATAAACGCGGTTTCTATGCCTGAAAAAAAACCGATTAGTAATAAGGCTGCTGCAATGGCTATTATTGGTGTCCAGTCCATATAGCAAATTTATAGAATCAAAATGAACCCAATTTTTTAATTCTTTAAAAAATTATCTATAATCTTTTCGGCTTCTTTGCAAGCCAAATCAAAATCCTTATTTACGATTATGTTTTCAAAATGGCTTATAAAAGTCATTTCATAAGAGGATTTATTGAGCCTCGCAAGCAGCGATTCTTCTGTTTCCGAACCGCGGGATTGTAAGCGTTTTTTCAGTTCTTCCACAGAAGGCGCCTGTATAAATAAGGCCATTGTGTTTACGGGATATTGCTGTTGTACATGAATGGCGCCCTGCACATCAATATCGAGCACCGGAACTTTATTTTCTGCCCAGATGCGCGACATTTCTGATTTTAAAGTACCATAATATTTTCCTTCATACACCATTTCCCATTCCAGAAATTCTTTGTTGTGTATTTTCTTTTTGAAATCCTCTTCATTGATAAAATAATAATCCTCTCCCTCTTTTTCCTTTTTACGTGGCGGCCTGGTGGTAGCCGAAATAGAAAATGCAAGTGATGGAAATTGTTTCATCAGGTATTTTACAATCGAGGTTTTCCCCGCCCCCGATGGCGCGGTTATTAAAATAATTTTATTGTAGTGTTTCTCCATAATTTTTTTTACACGAATTTTTTTATACCGATTACACAAATTCTTTACACGAATTACACGAATTAATTCAATTCTTCATTTTCGCATTTCATGTTGGCTGAATAAGAATATTATTCATTGGCATATTAGCTAATTGGCTAATTTCTCATTTTCACATTCTCTCTATCTGCGCCCCGAGCCCTCTCAATCTTTCATCAATATTTTGGTACCCTCTGTCTATCTGTTCTATGTTCTGAATTTTACTTTCCCCTTCAGCGCTTAACGCTGCAATTAATAAAGCGACACCAGCTCTTATATCCGGGCTGCTCATGGAAATTCCTCTCAATGGATGTTTCCTCTCAAGACCTACCACCACAGCTCTGTGTGGGTCACACAAAACAATTCTTGCTCCCATTTCAATTATTTTATCTACAAAAAACAACCGGCTTTCAAACATTTTCTGATGAATTAAAAGACTGCCCTTTGCCTGCGTGGCCACCACCAGAATAATGCTTATCAAATCCGGGGTAAGCCCCGGCCACGGATGATCGGAAATGGTAAGCATGGAAGTGTCCAAAAAAGTTTCAATTTCATATATTTCCTGTTCAGGAATATGAATGTTATCTCCTGAAAAATTCATTTTTATTCCTAATTGCTCAAACCTTTCAGGAATGACCCCGAGATGCTGGATACCTGCATTTTTTATTAAAATATCGCTTTGCGTCATAGCGGCAAGACCAATGAAAGAGCCTACTTCTATCATATCGGGCAGCATGGTATGTTCCGTTCCATGCAAATTATTGACGCCTTCTATTGTAAGTAAATTGCTGGCAACGCCGGAAATTTTGGCCCCCATATTATTGAGCATTTTGCAAAGCTGCTGAATATAGGGCTCACATGCGGCATTATAAATGGTAGTGGTTCCTTCGGCTAAAACTGCGGCCATTATTAAGTTAGCGGTGCCGGTTACACTCGGCTCGTCTAATAAAAGAGTGGTGCCTTTCAGGTGTGAAGTATGCAAATGAAAAAAGGATTCATCAGAATCAAAATCAAACTGAGCGCCTAATTTTTTAAAGCCGGCGATATGAGTATCTAGTCTTCTTCTGCCTATTTTATCGCCACCCGGCTTTGGTACAAAGGCTTTTTTAAATCGCCCAAGCATAGGCCCCGCAAGCATTACGCTTCCCCGCAAGCGTCCTGTTTTTTTTCTGAATGAAACGGAAGAAAGATAATCCGGGTTCACATCATCTGCCTGGAAAATGCAGGTATGCCGGTCAATCCGTTGTGTTTTTACGCCAAGTTCTTCCAGCAATTCTATCTGAAGATTTACATCAATGATGTCCGGGATGTTATGAATCGTTATTTTCTCTTTGGTCAGCAATACCGCCGAGATTACCTGCAATGCTTCATTCTTAGCACCTTGTGGCGTTATTTCACCTTTCAATCTTTTGCCGCCTGTAACTTCAAATGAACCCATCTTATTTTCAATTAAAACAAAAAATAAACCCCGGTAGTATCACCAGGGTTGCAAACTTATTTATTATTCAATAAAAAAAATCAATACCTTTTTTTACCAAATTTCCTATTGTTCCTGTTATCTCGACCTCCCCCTTGGTTATTCCGGCTATTTCTCGGCCCGAAACTTTTACGGTGTTTGCCAATATTACTAACAAAATCTTCCCGACTATTATCCATGCGATGTTTTATAAAAGGACGGCTATTAAATTCGAGCTCGCCTTGTGTAATAGAGCTAAGTTCCGATTGAATATTATCATCATGCACCAATTCTTTATGCCAGTTGCTGTAGGTGAGTTTCATATAGTATGCAATAGCATTTGCGAAGCCCTGGCGCTTTTCAGCATCCTCTTCGTGTAAGGCTTTGTCTATTACAATCTCTATATTTTTACCAAGGTGATTGTATTTCGGATGTCTTTTGGGGTAAGAAAGTTTATCGGGTTTTGCCCTTAAAATTTCCTTTGTAGGCACCGGGTATGGGCTATCTACATCCAGTTTAAAATCGCTTATTAAAAAAAGATGGTCCCATAATTTATGACGGAAATCTTCTACATTTTTTAGATGAGGATTTAAAAATCCCATAAGCTCAATAAGTGCATAAGCATTTTTCTGGCGCTTTTCCCTGTCTCCTATTGTCAACACATATTCTACCATTTTTTGTATATGGCGGCCATATTCTTTTATAGTGAGGTGGTTGCGAGTGGTATTGTATTCCATATTCTCTACGTTTTCCATTGCGCAAATGTAAAGTTTTATTGTTTAATTGCTAAAACTGACCGCGCCAAAAGTTGTTAAATTGCAAATCAGATATCTGCTAGAGTTTTTATTCAGACACAACTTTCTTATTGTAATACTATAAAAAATGAGTTGCCCTTAAAAACCATTAACGTTAAACAAAAACAATTTCTTTATTTTTATGCCCCAACTTATTATTGAAACTATTGCCCATGCAATTTGAAAAAGCTTATTCATTTTTAATCGAAAAATTAGAAAAAGAGTTACCTCCGTATCTTACCTATCATAGTGCCGGGCATACCAAAGACGTGCTGAAGGCTGTTGAAAATTTAGCGCTTTCAGAAAATATTTCGGAATACGACTTAAGTATTTTGAAAACCGCTGCATTATTTCATGATGCCGGCTTTCTGGAAACCTACAGTGACCACGAAGAAATATCATGCAATATGGCCAGGAAATGGTTGCCCCAATTTGATTACGACAAAGAGGATATTGAAAAGATATGTGGACTGATTTTAATTACCAAAATGCCCCAGTCGCCAACTAATTTATTGGAAAAAATAATTTGTGATGCGGATTTATATTATCTCGGTACCGATGATTATGCACTTAAGTCTGGTAATCTTTATAAAGAGTTACATGCCGCCGGATTTGTCAAGAACCGGGATCAATGGGATGAGCAGGAGAAAAAATTTTTAAGCTCACAGAAATATTTTACAAAAACGGCTGAATTAAAATTGCGTCCTAAGCTGAAACAAATCCTTACTCAATTAGAAGCAAGAGAGAAAAAACATCCGAAAAGCAAAAAGAAATTTGAAATATTTGACTGGGCTACAGATGCCATATTGATTATCGTAGGAGTGGTTTTGGCTGCATTTGCCCTGAAGGGATTTTTGGTTCCAAACGGTTTTTTTGATGGAGGCGTTACAGGCATTTCTCTGCTAATCCATGAAATATACCACTTCAATCTTGCGTACGTAATCATGTTGGCCAATCTGCCGTTTATAATCATTTGCGTGTATGCCATCAATTTTAATTATGCATTCAAAACATTTATTTGCATTTTATTGCTGGGCATTTGCCTTCTTTATCTTCCGTATATTCCTATCACTTCTGATAAATTGCTGGTCTCTATTTTCGGAGGATTTTTCCTCGGGACCGGCATCGGATTGACGATGAGAGCAGGCTGCGCGATAGATGGCATTGAAGTATTGGCTTTATATACATGGCGACGCACCAGCTTCACCATCAGTGAAATTATTCTTGCATTGAACATTCTCATTTTTTCCATTGCCGCTTTTCGCTTCGGAATGGAGACTGCCCTATATTCTATGCTTACTTATTTTACAGCCACTAAAACTGTTGATTTTGTGGTAGAAGGCCTGGAGGCTTATATAGGAGTTACTATTATTTCTGCAAAAAGCGAGATTATAAAAGACAGGCTTGTAAATGAAATGGGACGTGGCATTACCGTTTATAAAGGTGAAAGAGGATTTTTGCCCGGCAAATTTGAGATGCACGCTGATTGTGATATTATTTTTACGGTAATTACCCGGCTGGAAATAAGGAAATTAAAAAACCTGGTTACAGAAATAGACCCCCGGTCATTTGTTTTTGCAAGCACCATAAAAGAAGCTTCCGGGGGAATTATTAAACGAAGGCATATTCATTAATTGAGATGGTTTAGGTAGTGGTCGGCACCGTAGGTCAGACTGCGGGCGCCTGGGTTTAGATGGGTTTAGATTGTTTAGGGTTATTAAATCATTTCTTTTTTTGAATTATTAATGCTTTCATCAAGCCTCATTCAATTGTTGGATCCTTTTTCTTTCGCCCACAATCCATACAATATCGCCCCATTCAAAAGCAGTACCTGAATCGGGATTTAATAACCTTTCTTTATTTCTTTCTATGCCTACCACCAATCCATTGGTGCGTTCGCGGATGTTGGAATCACGGATGGTTAATCCTTTGAGTTTATTGTGTTCGTCCACTACTATTTTTTGCAAAATAATATCTTCAATATTATGCTCTGTTACATCAATACTTTCAGCCGCATCAAATACAGGTTTGAAAATTTGCATCTGGTCGTCTGTAGCAATAACTCCTACATGGTCAAAGGGTAATAATCGGTTATTCCTGTCCGGTGCATAAATCAATTTGTCTCCTCTTTTGATGTAAGCAATATTAATTCCATAGTGTTCGCGCCAGGATAGTTCCACCAATTTTTTACCGATGTATTCCGCATGCGGATTTACTTCCAGGTCTATCATGTGGGCATCCCAGGGCGAAAGGTCTGCTTGTGGATTGAATTGTTTGCGAAGGGCTTCTTCCTGCCGCATTTTTTCATCATCAGCAATTAATTCTCTTGCATTCAGATTGCTTAAAAATCTACCTTCCAATCTTTGATAAAATCTTTGTATTCTTTTAGAGAAAAGAATCATCACCACAATGATGATGGGTACCGCCACCAGGATGGCCATTTTTGCAGAAAACAATTTATCTACCCAAAAACCAATGAGTAAAATACCTGCTATGTTTCTTGAAATTTCAAGTACCAGCAGAGGGCCGCGACTGTATTTTTTGTCGAGCCATAATTCTTTGTAGGCCACGCTACTCGGCCTTTTGGCCATTAACGCCCACAAAAAAGGAGCGGCAATTCCAAGCGTTACCACCAGCCCGATGATGCTGCGGGTGATACCATTTTCTATATTTTCATTTAAAAATGGGATAAGGAATTTTACTGAAAGCAGCATGAGCGCTAATAAGACAATTCCATTGGTGATGGCGATTGTCAAATAGGATTTCAATACTTTTTTCCAATCACTTTCTGCCTGGATGCTTTGGGTGCTGGATGAATAATTGTTTAATGACTTCACCCATTTTACAGGTAATTTTCTTTCAATAAAATTATAAAATCTGGGAGAAAACTTTATCATGTAGGGCGTGGTAAAAGTGGTGATAGCAGAAGCTCCCACAGCTACAGGAAATAAAAAATCGCTGATAACGCCCAGAGTAAGGCCTAAAGTAGCGACGATAAAAGCAAACTCTCCAATCTGCGCCATACTCATACCCACTTGTACGGATTGTTTGAGAGGCTGCCCCGAAAGCAAGGCCCCAAGTGTGGTACTGAATAATTTTCCAAACAGGGTTAATAACGTAACCCACAATACCGGCCAGCGATATTCTACAATGGCTGCCGGATCAATCAACATTCCGACTGATACAAAAAAAATGGCTCCAAAAAGATCTTTTACGGGTTTAAGTGTGTGTTCAATTTTCTCTGCTTTGGTAGTTTCGGCCAAAATAGAACCCATAATAAAGGCGCCTAATTCTGCAGAGAAACCTACCTGCGTGGCTACTACCACCATGCCGAGGCAAAGCCCGATAGATAGTATCAGCAAGGTTTCTTCATCCAATAGATTTTTGGCTTTTCTCAACAAAGTAGGCAACAGAAAAATACCGGCAATAAACCATAGCGCCAGGAAAAATAACAACTTGGCCACGGTAAATAGCATTTCAGCGCCCTCAAATTCTTTAGTAACTGCTACGGTTGATAACAATACCATAAGCAATATCACTACTATATCTTCCACTACCAGCACGCCAAAAACGATGCGGGCATATTGTTTTGTTTTGATTCCTAATTCATCAAAAGCCTTGATAATAATAGTGGTGGAGGAACTCGCCAACATTCCGCCCAGAAATAAACTGTCCATTACAGACCACTCCATCCATCTTCCTAAAAAATAGCCGGTGATGGTTATAAAAATAATTTCAACAAAAGCAGTAACGGAAGAAGCCCCACCCACCCGCATTAATTTCTTAAAACTAAATTCAAGCCCCAGACTAAATAAAAGAAAAATAACTCCAATTTCGGCAAGTGTTTTTACATTGGCGGTATCTACAACAGTTGGGGTTAAAGATAAATGAGGGCTTACTAAAAAGCCTGCAATAATATAACCTAACACCAATGGCTGCTTTATTCTCCGGAATAATAGCGTGGTAATTGCCGCAGCAATCAGTATCAGCGCCAAATCTTCTATCAAGCTCGGTAAATGCCCCATTCAATTATTTTGAGTTTATTCAATCAAAAATATAGTTTTACCAAGGCATTTTTCAAAATTTTTTTTAGAATCATTTTTAAAATGCTTGGGCTAATATGCCTGCCTGTTACTTGTAAATCTCCGCTCTATGGGATATGTAATTCCTTTGCGACCGCTTCGTCCAGAAACCAGTGAAGCGCTCCTTCATCTTTTGGTTTAATAATCTGGGCTGGTAATTTTGTGGGCATATATTCTCCTTCCATAACCTGTTGCAATACTTTCGCCTTTTTAGCCCCTTCAATCATAAACACAATCTTTGAGGCCTTATTCACTAATGCAGGCATCAGCGTAATCCGGTACATTTCCTGTTTTGCGTTGTAAACAGAATTTACCCAGTGGGTATCATCTTCTATGATAGGCGAACCCGGAAATAATGAAAGGGTATGCCCATCATCGCCCATGCCAAGTAATACCAGGTCAAAGCTTTTGGAAGTGTGGCCAAAATAGGTGTGCAATATTTTATTGTATGCTTCGGCTGAAAAGTTGGGTTCCATATCGGTGCGCATAATATGTATGTTACTTGCAGGAATATCCACCTGATTCAGCAAAATATCAAAAGCCATTTTTGCATTATTACGGCTATCATCAAAAGGAACTACTCTCTCATCGCCCCAAAAAACATGAATGCGTTTCCAGTTAATTTTATTTTTAAATTCTTTTGAAGCCAGTTTTTCAAAAAGTATTTGAGGTGTTCCTCCTCCTGAAAGAACGAGTGTAAAATACTCCTGTTCTTTTAAAGACACAGAGATTACCTCACACATCCACAAGGCAAGCTCATGACTCATCTCTTCTTTATTTTTAAAAATATGCAGGTTCATTTATTTTAATTTAGGTGGTTGAATTATCCAATTGTGGCCGTTTCTTGCAATCAATGCCTCTGCATCTTCCGGTCCCCATGAATCGGGAGAATAGTTTGGAAAATTGATGGGCTTACGCGCTTCCCATACTTCTATTATCGGCATCACTATTTCCCATGCGGCTTCCACCTGGTCAGCACGCATGAATAATGTGGCATCTCCGTCCATTACATCATACAAAAGAGTTTCGTACGCTTCGGGCTCTTCCCCTTTGTAAGCATCTTCATAATTAAATACCATATCTACAGGATGCAGAACCATCGCCTGTCCTGGACGCTTCGACTGAAACCTGAGGCATATATCCATTTCAGGAGAAATGCCAATAGAAAGCCTGTTGGGGCGCCATGTTTCTGTAGCTTCCTTCGGGAAAGCAAAGTCAGGAGCACGCTTAAATTGAATGGTTAATTCGGTTGATTTTTCGTGAAGCCGCTTGCCCGTACGTACATAAAATGGAACACCCTCCCAACGCCAGTTATCGATATAAAACTTTACTGCCGCAAATGTTTCTGTATTGGATTGAGGATTCACTCCTTTTTCCGAGCGATAGCCGGATACTTTTTCTCCCTGCATCCAGCCTTCGCCGTATTGCCCGCGTGCCGCATAATCCTGCACCTCATCTTTGGGAATGCGACGGATGGCATTTAATACATCTACTTTTTTATTCCTGATTTCATTGGCATTAAAAGAAACCGGAGGCTCCATACCTATCATACAGACCAGTTGCAGAATGTGATTCTGAATCATATCGCGTAAGGCGCCCGCAGTTTCATAATATCCTCCGCGACCTTCTACACCAACAGTTTCGGCAGCGGTTATCTGCACATGGTCAATATAATTTCTGTTCCAGATGGGTTCAAATAAAGCATTGGCAAAACGCAATGCCAAAATATTCTGAACAGTTTCTTTTCCGAGATAATGGTCAATTCTATAAATCTGCTCTTCCTGAAAATACTGGCAAAGCATGTGGTTCATCTCCTGGGCGCTTTTGAGGTCGTGGCCAAAAGGTTTTTCTACTACTACGCGGGTACACTTGGTATCGTGGCAAATTTCCAATTTGCTTAATTGTTTAATAATTACCGGCACCAGTTGAGGCGCCACTGCCATATAAAAAACAATATTCAAATGCTCACCCGCTTGTTTTTCTTTTTCCCTGGATATTTCTGCAATCTTTTCATAATGGCTTTCATCAGAAACATCCATTTGTAAATAGCAAAGGTTGTTTGAAAATTCTTTCCATTTCCCATTCTTATCTTTATTCCTGGAAAACTGATCAATTCCTTCTTTTAAATGTTTCTTGTAATCCTCATCAGAATAGGGAGAACGGGCGATGCCCACAATACTAAATTTATCGGGCATGGCATTGTCCAAAAAAAGATTGTAAAGCGCCGGGGTTAATTTCCTGTGATTCAAATCGCCACTACCGCCAAAAATAAAAAGAAGCGTGGAGGATAATTTTTTGTAATCTAACATTCTAATGATTTTTTATTTAATGGTTTGTCATTTCTTCCCAGGGAATACATCCCATGGTTTTCATTCATTTCTGTTTTTTGATGTACTTAAGTTTTCTAACTTTCTATTTTCCTTTTCCTTTTTTAATTCTTAATTTTTTATTCCTTATCCCTACTCCCATTCCGTATGAAAAATTCCTTCTTCATCAATCCGCTGGTATGTATGTGCTCCAAAAAAATCGCGCTGGGCCTGAACCAAATTGGTAGGCAATAATTTTCTCCGGTAAGCATTAAAATAATTGAATGATGCCATCAAACCTGCGGCAGGATAATTATTACCTGCTGCTAAAGAAATTACTTTTTGAACAGCCGGAAGTTTTTGCTGTAGTAGTTCTGCTATATTTTCATCAAGCAATAAATTTTTCAGGTCTTTATTTTTGTAAGCCATTTTAAAAATATCCAATAATGCGGAACGGATGATACAGCCTCCGCGCCATACATTTACTACTTCAGGACGAGGAATATCCATTTTCAATTGCGAGGAAGCTGTTGTAATCATCGCCAACCCTTGCGCATAGCTTATGATGGTGGCAAAATGTAAAGCATCATGCAAAAGCGGAATAAATTCTTCTTTGGAGATTTCAATTTTTTGTGAAGAAACCCTGTATAATGAAGCGGCTTCTTTTCTTTCTTTAATAAGAGAAGAAAGATTGCGCATTACCACTGCCGCATCAATAGTAGGTATGGGCATTGGCAAATCAAGGCCATCCTGCAAAGTCCATTTACCGGTGCCTTTTGCGCCCGCTTTATCCAGTATCATGTCCACTAAATAATTACCTGTTTTATCATCTTTCTTTTTAAAAATAACCGCAGTTATTTCCAGCAGAAAAGATTTCATTTCTCCGCTATTCCAATCTTTAAAAACCTGATGGAGTTCTTCATTGGAAAGTTGAATTCCATTGTGCATCAAATCGTAACATTCACTGATGAGTTGCATTATCGCGTACTCAATACCGTTATGAACCATTTTTACATAATGACCGGCGGCATCTTTTCCTAAATAACCAACGCAAGGCTCGTCATTTACTTTCGCGGCCACGGCTTTTAAAATAGGAGCCATTTCTTCATACGCTTCTTCATCGCCTCCAGGCATAATGCTTGGCCCGCGGCGTGCGCCTTCTTCGCCGCCTGAAATACCAATTCCCATAAAATGGAAACCCACAGTTTTTAATTCATTAATTCTTCTGAGCGTATCAATATAGTGGGAATTGCCGCCATCAATAATAATATCTCCCTTTTGTAACAAGGGTTTCAATTCATTTATTACACTATCAACAGGATCTCCTGCCGGCACCAGCATCATCAATTTTCTTGGTATTTTTAGTTGGGCAATCATTTCTTCCAACGTATTTACACCTTTTACAATGGTGTCTTTTGTTGCAGAATTTTCCAGAGATTTTGTTTTTTCAGCGTTGGTATCATAACCGATTACTGCAAATCCATGATCGGCCATATTGAGTAATAAATTACTTCCCATAACCCCGAGTCCAATCATCCCGAAGTCGTATTTTTTTTCTTCCATAAGATTAATTACGCGGCGAAATTACGAAAATGCATTTACGCAATATTATATCAGATTATAAGTATGAGAATTTTCAGATTTTGAGGTTAAAAAAAAATTCATTAAATCCTTTCAAACAAATGCCATTTATCATTTTTTACAACCATTTGTAAATTTTTTAAAAAAATATTGGCCCAGTGAAATATTCATGAAATGCTGTCTGGCAAAGAATTTCACTGTCTGAATTTATTATGAGCTAACCAGCTACACTAAAAAAGCAGGTATTATGTATTGCATAGTATTATAAAACACCTTATCTTTGTGTCAGAAAGTTAATAGAAATATTTCCTTCAGATTAAAAAACAAGAAAAATGAACATTGATAACACAGCCAGCCAGATGAGAAAGGGAGTTCTGGAGTTTTGTATCTTATCAATAATAAAACTCGGGGAGGCATACCCGAGTGACATTATTGATATGATGAAATCTGCCAACCTGAATATCCTGGAAGGAACTCTTTACCCTTTGCTAACGCGATTAAAAAACGCCGAATTCCTTACATACCGCTGGGTAGAAAGCAACAGTGGGCCACCAAGGAAATATTTTTCCCTGACAGAAAAAGGCGCAGAATTTTATAAAGAACTGGAAACTACCTGGCTGGAGCTGGCTGGGGCGGTAGAGACTATAACGGGAAAAAATACATAAACAAAACAACTTCAACAACCAATAAACAGAATTAAAATGAAAAAAGTAATTAACATAAATTTCCAGGGTACGGTAGTTCCGATCGAGGAAAGTTCTTATGAATTGCTGAAACAATATATTGATAGCCTGCGCCGCTATTTTGCCAATGAAGAAGGCAGGGATGAAATTATTAATGACATTGAAAGTCGCATCAGCGAATTGTTTCGCGAACGCCTGAAAAATGGCGCCACCTGCATTACCGATGATGATGTAAATGCCATTATAAAAAATATGGGAAGACCCGAGGATTTTGAACAACAAGATGGCGAACAGCCTGATACTTCTAAAAAAGAAAGTGGCCAAAACGCTGAAACCATTTTCAACACTAATTGGAACTGGAAAGGCAAAAAGCTCTACCGCGATGATAACCATAAGATATTGGGTGGTGTATGTAGTGGCATCGCTGCTTATTTCGGAATTGACCCGGTAATTGTGAGGGTTTTATTTATTGTATTCGGAATAACAGGCGTAGGATTCATTTTATACATTCTTCTTTGGATATTTGTTCCGGGAAGTAACCTGATTGAAAATGGCGCCCGCAAAAGATTGTACCGCAATCCGGATGGTAAAATCATAGGTGGTGTGTGCAGCGGTCTTGCCAGCTACTTTAATGTAAACCCATGGATTCCGAGGGTGTTATTTTTGATACCTTTCATTTCTTTTATTTTTAGATGGGGGCACTGGGGAATATTCTCGTTCCCGTCGTTTTTAAATTTTTCCTTCAGCCCCGGCGCTTTTATGATCTACATTATTTTGTGGTTGGTAATTCCTGAAGCCAGTACCACTTCAGAAAAGTTGGAGATGAGAGGGGAAAAAGTAGATTTGAATTCTATAAAAAAATCCGTACTACACGAAATGAGAGGCGTGGGTGAGAGAGTAGGAAAAATGGGCATGGAAGCCGGGAACCTGGCAAAGGAAAAAGGCGCTGAAATGGGGCAGGAAATTCATTATGCGGCAAAACGGTCCAGTGGTGTGCTTGGGAATATTATCACTACTTTATTTAAAGTATTTGTTTACTTCATCCTGGGTTGCCTGGCACTCGCGTTAATTGTCGCTTTATTTTCCATAGCCATAGTTGCCATCGGACTGTTTCCTTTAAAAGAATATGTACTTACCGAGGGATGGCAATCCATATTGGCGTGGGGCACACTCATTTTCTTCATTGGAGTTCCGGTAGTGGGTATTATTACATTTATTATCAGAAGAATTGCGCGGATAAAAAGCAATAACAAATTGATGCGCTACTCTTTTATAGGGCTTTGGATTTTAGGAATTGTATGTTTCATTTCGCTGCTAACATCCGTGGGTCGCGATTTTAAAAGTGTTAGCTCTATGAACGACAACAAAGTAAACCTAACCAATCCTACTGTGCAGTCACTTGAAGTAATGCCCATTCAGAATAATGATTATTACCGGGACAATAGCTGGTTCAGGCTGGAGCCTTTCGCGACTTTTGGAATGGATGACGATACCGCTTTTATCAGTAATATAAGAATCAAAATTCAAAAATCTACTACGGATAGTTTCCAGGTAAGCATAATGAAGTTGGTGAATGGCCGAACAAGAAGATATGCGGATACTCTGGCTGCACTCATTAATTTCAACATTTCACAAAACGATTCTCTTTTAATGATGGATAAGGCCATTGCCATAAATACTACCGATAAATTTCGCAATCAATTTGTAGAAGTAACCATAGAAGTACCGCTAGGTCATCACATCAAAATAAATAAAAACTTTAATTACAGAAACCGCGCAAGATTTGTGGGCTTCTGGAGCGAAAATGATTGGTACAACAGAGATTACGACGAAGATTACGATTTTAAGAACGGCGTTGAATATGTGATGAAAGAAGATGGGCTTTATACTTTGGAAGGAATCCGCTCTGATAAAGAAAACGATTGGAAATCTTCCCGGGATGATTATGAAAACAGGCCTGCACCGGATTATAGAGATACAAACTATCGTTATAAAAATGAAAATAAATTTGATTCTTTAAAAGATGCCCAGGAAAAACAAATACAAAAAATGCAGGCAGCTGTTGATTCTGC
>DATCWN010000477.1:0-15650 GCA_036566285.1 Hanamia sp. | reverse complement strand
CTTTATGTCGAATTCGTGCATAAAAATTCCCGCGGTCTTTCTGGCACGTTTGGCCGGGCTGGAAACAAAGGCATCAATTTTTATTTTTTTATTCTTAACCCTTTTTGCCATAACGGGAGCATCGCGCTTGCCGCGTTCATTCAGCGGCCTGTCAAAATCAGGTAAGTCATCGCTGGCCCAACTGCTTTTAGCATGACGAACGAGGAGGAGCGTTTTCATTAGTATTGCAGGTTTTATTTTTTTTGTAAGACGAAAGTAGCTATTTTTAGGAATGAAAACAGCAAATATGTTAGATATAATTGATGATTATGAAAGGCTTCAAAAGAATTTTGGGGTATTGCTTGACAGAAGCGGCTACCGTTTAGACTATCTTGCAAAAACCATTGGGATTAACCGCAGTAATTTTTATGTAAAAAAAAGTCGGGGGAAATTCACTAATGTGGAAATGAAAAAACTTCTGAAAATCATTTGGACACCCGAAATGGAAGATATGATGGAAGGTGAAATTCTGAGGAGAGCTGATATAGGGAATTATGCTTCTAAGCAGGAAATTAAAGAAGCATTAGCGTGAAATATTCTGTGGAGAAAAAGTTTTTAAAAGATTTGCAACCTTTACCCAAAGAGGTTAAGAAATCAGTTGCCAATTTTTTTACGTCTGTGCAAGAGGCAAAAAGTTTCAATGAAATTCAGAATCTGGAAAAGCTTACCGGATATAAAGTTTATTATCGTTATAGAATTGGCGACTATCGTGTGGGGTTTGCCTTTCGCGATGAGGAAATAACTTTTTTACGAATCCTGCATAGAAAAGAAATTTATAGAAACTTTCCTTAAACTTTTATATCTAAAATCGAAATTCTGAAATCAATAACCTCTCACATCCTTCCCGTCCATGTAATTTAAAAACGCGCTATTTACCACGCGGTTTCCTCCGGGAGTAGGATAGTTTCCGGTAAAGTACCAGTCGCCCAAATTGGTAGGACAACTTTCGTGCAGGTCTTCAATGGTTTGATAAATAACATCCACAGGAACATTAATTTCGGGCGGTGTAATCAGTTGGGCAATTTTATTTGAAATCTCATCAAGAGAAAAAGGTTTATACACTTCCCTCACAAGGTTTTTGGTATGCAACTGATTGTTTCTTTTCAGCTCTTTGCATTTATCCACCACACACTTCAATAAAGATTCCATTCCTCTTTCTTTAATCAATTCCATGGCCGCTTTAAAGGCAACAAATTCACCCATTTTACTCATATCAATTCCATAGCAATCAGGATATCTTATTTGCGGAGCAGAGGAAACCACAATTATCTTTTTGGGCTGAAGGCGCGCCAACATGCGAATAATGCTTTCACGCAAAGTAGTGCCTCTCACAATGGAATCGTCAATTACTACAAGCGTATCTACCCCTTTTCTAACGGTGCCATAAGTAATATCATATACATGCTGAACCATTTCATTACGGCTGGCATCTTCTGTAATAAACGTACGAAGCTTTACGTCCTTAATGGCGATTTTCTCCATGCGTATTTTTCGGTTAACCATCTCCGTTAGCTTCTCTTCATCAAAATCTTTTTTCCAGCTTAATATTCTTTCTATTTTTATTTTATTGAGATAATCTTCGGCGCCTTTTATCAATCCATAAAAAGCGGTTTCAGCGGTATTGGGAATGAAGGAAAAAATAGTATTTTTCAAATCATATTCTACGGCTTTCAGCACTCTTTCACTGAGATGGTATCCCAGGGCGATTCTTTCTCTATAGATTTTTTCATCGCTACCTCTTGAAAAATAAATCCGTTCAAAGCTGCACGCTTTTCTTTCTTTTGGTTCCAGGATTTGCTGAATCGAAAATGTTCCGTTTGGTTCTGCTATTAGTGCGTTGCCGGGCATTAATTCTTTCACTTCATTTTCACCCACATTAAAAGCGGTACGTATAGCAGCGCGTTCGCTGGCGGCAACAATTACTTCCTCATTTATGTAATAATAGCAGGGCCTTATTCCATGCGCATCTCTCATTACAAAGCCTGTTCCGTTTCCGGTAAGGCCACCAAAAGTAAAACCACCGTCAAAAAAAGGAACCGATTTTTTAAGTACCTGGGCTATATCCGGTTTTTCAGGACATGCCTCATCGGCTTTTACCAGAAAATGATGAATGACATCCAACATAGCGCCCAAATCGCTTTCCTTATCCTGTTCGCTTCTGGGGCTGTTTATTAGAGCGTATAATTCATCTTTATTTACCAGGTTAAAATTTCCTGCCATTGCCAGATTGCGGCACGGGACGGTATTTCGCTTGATAAAAGGATGGCAGAATTCTACATTGTTTTTTCCCTGTGTGCCGTATCGTAAATGGCCCAATAAAAGTTCGCCAAGGAAATCATAATGGCCTTTCATAAGGCCAGGATATTTATCCAGATCAGGATGATATTTGCTTATCTCAGTAATCTGGTTGCCTATTTGCGCAAAAATGTCGGCAATGGCCTGATGGGCGGTACTTCTTATTCGATGTAAAAAAGGATAGCCCGGTTCAGTATTCAACTTTACGGCAGCAACACCTGCTCCATCCTGGCCGCGGTTGTGTTGCTTTTCCATAAGCAGGTACAGCTTATTAAGACCATAAAGTACGGTGCCATATTTTTGGTGATAATAAGAAAAAGGCTTGCGTAATCTGATGAATGCAAGACCGCATTCGTGTTTTATTTCGTCGCTCATTGATTGAAATGAGGCACAAATTTAGGCTATTATTTTTGGATGAAATCTTAGTGAGTTGGTAAAATCAATTGTGAATTATGAATTGCCCAATCTCGGATTGAGTCATACATTCATAACTATTTGCACGATCAGAATTACCAAAGGGAGTTTATTGTCATTTATTTTCGTGAAAAGTCAAAAAAGTATTAAACTTTTATTTGGTTGGCAAGTCTATGATTCCTTTACACACTGTATCTTTAAGTCTATTTTACTCCTTATATACTTCTGCAGAATGAGAAATCTTTTGATGTTACTGGTATCTTTTGCCACCATCCACAGTTGGGTTTTCGCACAGGATTTCTCAAATAAGGGTAAGGATTTTTGGATAGGGTATGGCAATCATGTCAGGATGTTTGATAACAAAGCTGCAGAGCAAATGCAGGTATATATTACTTCCGACGTAAGTACCAATGGCTATGTGGAGATTCCGGGCATTGGGTTTAAAGTAAATTTTTCAGTAATTGCCAATCAGATTTCTACCATTGACATTCCGAGAACCGCGGCATTGACAGATGAGGGTTTGTACAATACGGGTATTCATATCGTCTCTGATTTGCCGGTGGTTGTTTATAGCTTCATATATGTCAGCGCTATTTCCGGCGCTACGGTATGTTTACCTACCAATGTTTTAGGAAGGGAATATTATTCTGTAAATTATACGCAGATCTCAAATGATCCTGACTCTTATTCTTATTTTTCTGTCGTTGCCACGGAAGATAATACCGTGGTAGAAATTACTCCTGCCGGTAACACAAAAGGGGGAAGAGCCGCTAATGTTCCCTTTACAGTTTCATTAAACCGGGGCCAGGTTTACCAGGTGTTGGGCGCAGAATTTACCTCCAAAACCGGCGTTGACCTTACCGGCTCCATTATCAGGTCCATCAATACAGGCAGTGGATGTAAGCGAATTGCCGTGTTTTGTGGAAGTGGAAAAATTTCAATTGGCTGCACCAGCTCGGCAGGCACGTCCGATAACTTATACCAGCAGATCTATCCAAACAGCTCGTGGGGTAAAAAATATATAACGACCCCGACTACCAACGACGGTACTAATTACCAGGTTAATTTTTATAGGATCATACGGCCGGATGTCAACACCTTAGTTAAACTCAATGGGGCCGTACTTTCTTCGGCAGTATTTACAAATAATTTTTATTATGAGTTTAGTAATAACAGTACCAATATTATTGAAGCGGATAAGCCAATCTTTCTTGCACAATATTTTACCACCACCTCTAAGAATCTTAATTGCGGTAACGATGGTATAGGAGATCCGGAAATGATATACATTAATCCGGTAGAACAAACCATTAATAAGGTTACTCTTAATTCCATGCAACCTACCTTCAATACCAATATCACCACCCATTTTATCAATGTTGTTATGAAAAATGATGCGGGTGCCATCAGTTCTTTTCAAATTGACGGGGTATCTAAAGCCGCCAGTTTTATGCCGGTAAGCCAGGATAACGGATATGCTTATGCGAGAATACAGGTTTCAAAAGGCACTCATACTGTTTCCTGCGATTCGGGGTTTAATGCTATCGCTTATGGATTTGGTGGTGCTGAATCGTACGGATATTCCGCCGGATCTAACCTTCGCGATTTGTATCAATATATTTCAGTAGAAAATGCTTATGGCACTGTCAACCTTCCGGCAGCCTGCAAAGGAACTCCTTTCCGGTTTGAAAATGTTTTTCCTTATCAACCATTAAGCATAAGCTGGAAATTTAACGGATTGCTGGCCGATACCACTATAAGCAATCCGATAGCTGATTCAAGCTGGATGATCAATGGAAGAATACTATACCGGTATAAACTTAATAGAATTTATCAATTAAATACTGTAGGAACCTACCCGATAAAGGTAATCGCTGATAATCCTACCGCGGATGGTTGTAGTGGCGAACAGGAAATAGATATGGATCTGCAAGTGTACAATCGCCCTTCCGTGGCATTTGATACTACCTTCACCGGTTGTCTTTATGATTCTGTTCATTTTATAAACCAAACAACTTCTGAACGACCCATCCTGAAATGGAGCTGGGAAATGGGTAACGGTTATGATGAAAGTTTAAAAAGTTTTTCTTATAAATACAATAAAGCCGGAATCTATACTGTAAAACTTTCTTCTATCAATGATATTGGCTGCTTATCTGATACTGCGCAAAAAGTAATTATGATAGATGAACTGCCTGTAGCAAAATTTAGTTTGCCTGCAATTACCTGTAATAGTGATTCTATTTTATTCTCTAACCAATCGGTTCTTCCTGCAAATACCTCAGCAACTTTTTATTGGGATTTTGATGATGGAAGCAACATTACATCTCCGGATATTATTAGTGTGAAACATAAGTACGCTGTCGCAAATACCTATTCACCCTCCATGTATTCCGTTACAGAGAGGGGTTGTAAAAGCAATACAGCAGCAAGTCCTCTCATCATTCATTTTAATCCGCAGCCCGATTTTGTATTGCCGGATGTATGTTTGAATGATGTTTATTCAATCTTTATCAACACCAGTACCATCGGGGATAGTTCACAATCACAATTCAGCTATTTATGGAATTTTGATGATGCAGCAAATGCTACCCCGTTAAATCCTGATAGTTCTGTCATTAAGGATGGAAGGCATTCTTATCACAGAGCCGACTACTACCAGGTGTCATTAAAAGTTACTTCCAAAGATGGATGTGTAAATGATACGACTAAATTATTTACGGTAAATGGGGCACAGCCTAAAGCAAATTTTGTAATTAATAATGAAACCAACTTATGCAGCAACCAGCCGGTAATTCTTACCGATTCCTCCTATGTTGATTTCGGTAAAATAACCAAAGTGGAAGTTTTCTGGGATTATGCAAATGACCCTACCAAAAAAATTCTTGATGATAAACCAGTCTTCGGGAAAAAGTATACATTTAGCTACAATGATTTTGGCGCCCCTTCATTTAAAAATTATCAATTGGTTTACATTGCTTACTCGGGCCTTAGCTGTGTCAGCACAAAGAGTAAAACTATCCGGGTGATGGCAAGCCCTCAACTTGTTTTTAACCCAATTAAATCAGTGTGTGCTGAACAACCGGCTATTCGTTTAGTTTCAGCATCGGAAGTAACGGGATTGACCGGAGTTGGAGTCTATAGTGGCCCAGGCGTAACGGGTGGACAATATTTCACCCCCGCACAACCATTATCTGGCATCAATACTTTGACCTATATATATACAGCAAGCAATGGTTGCCAGGCAAGTGCTACACAAACCATCCGTGTATATACAACACCGGCGGTAAATGCCGGGCCCGACAGGACGCTTTTGGAGGGAGGGTCGCTGGTAATAAACGCCTCCGGATTGGGTAACAACCCGACCTATCTTTGGTCTCCGTCAGTTGCTATTTCTCCCATTAATAGTTTAACGCCTACTGCTTCTCCGGCTACTGATATTATTTATAAAATAAAAGCCACTTCAGCAGACGGTTGTGTGGCGAGTGATGAGGTACTGATTAAAGTGTTGAAAGAAGTGAAGGCACCCAATGTCTTTACTCCAAATGGTGATAATATCAATGATACCTGGCAGATAAAATACCTGGAATCTTATCCCGGCTGTGAAGTAGAAGTTTTTAACCGGTATGGGCAAAAGGTGTTTCATTCAACGGGGTATTCATCACCATGGAACGGAACTTATAATGGCCAACCGCTTCCGGCCGCCACTTATTATTACATCATCAATCCAAAAAATGGAAGGGCTCCCGCTAATGGCTCAGTAACCATCATTCGTTAACCCTCAACTGCTTTTTATGAAGACATTATTTGTTTTTTGCGTTATGTTGTCGGTTTTCGTTACCGGTTTTGCCCAGCAAAAACCACAATATACTCAGTATATCATCAACAATTATATCATTAACCCTGCACTTTCGGGTATAGAGAACTATACAGATGTCAAAATCAGTCACCGTCACCAATGGGTGGGTATCCAGGATGCGCCGGTTACCACTTACCTGACTATTCAGGGGCCCATAGGTAAAAAAGACGATCGTACCACCGCAACGTCTTTCAAAATACCTGGTGAAAATCCAAGAGGAAAAAATTATTGGCAGGACTATACCGCGCCTGCTCCTCACCATGGTATCGGCTTGAAAATTATTAATGACCGTACTGGCCCACTCAACAGGTTTGCTGCTTATGGTTCATACGCCTACCATATAGGTTTGAGCGAGAAAACCAGCATTGCTGCGGGTTTCGAGGTAGGATTGAGCAGTATCAGTTTAAATTCAGGCAGCCTGGTCTTTGATCCTTATGATCCCTCTGCAGTAGATCCGGCCGTAGGTAGTTCCAAAGAAATCAATAGAATAAAACCGGATATGGGAGCAGGAATATGGTTGTACTCCTCCCGTTTTTTTATTGGCCTGTCTGCCCAGCAAATCATTCCGCAAACTATTTATTTTTCAGATAATGCCGCAAAGACATCCGGTTCAAAATTAATTCCTCATTTGTTTACCACCGCCGGATATCGTTTTCAGCTAACCGAAGATATTTCGGCTCTCCCTTCTCTAATGCTTAAATATGTGCAACCGGCACCTTTGCAGGTGGATTGTAATCTGAAGCTTCAATACCAGGATCTTTTATGGATAGCAGCCAGTTCGCGTACCGGTGACGGCTTTGCGGGCATAGCAGGAATAAACGTTTCAAATGCTTTTAATATCAGTTACGCTTACGATTATACCACTTCAAGGTTAAGCGCCATAAGCAAAGGAACCCATGAGATCGTATTGGGCTTTTTGATTGGAAATAAGTATGGTGATTGGTGCCCCAAAAATGTGTGGTAAGAAACAATTCTTATATCTTATAAATGAGTGTTTGCAATGATTCCAAATGCAAAAAGCCGAAGAACTGATCCCCGGCTTTGAAACATTTTGAAAACTTTAGTTTATTTTTTAACGGTACTACTATTCTCTGTCCATTTTTTCATTTCGGGGCACGACTGATATTCGTCTGCAACATTTACATAGAAGGTAGGGATTCTTGTAGTGAACCATTTTTCAAGCGCGTCATTCTTTTTTTCTTCCAATGCTCTTTGCGCCACTTTATCATAATCGTCTTTCAGGTTTTCGCGATGAGGTTCCGACCTGGAAATTATTTCAACAATGCGAACGCCCTTTTTACCCCGGTCGTCCACATATTCTGCGGCCCTGGAATATTCCCCTACTTTGAGGTCTTTCAACATCAAAACAAGATCCTTATCAAGCTCATCAATGGTTAGTGAAGTAACGCCGCTGCCATCTTTTCTTGAAATACGGCCACCGGTGAATTTGCTATTTTCATCTTCACTGTATTTAGAAACGGCTTCGCCAAATTGCAATTTTCCTTCCGCCAATTGAGTCCTTATTGAATCCAGTTTTTCTATAGCCTGGTTTATCTCAATGGAACTTACCTGCGGTATTTTTAAGATGTGCCGGATGGTGGCATCATCGCCACGACGGCTCACCATCTGGATAATGTGATAGCCAAATTTTGTTTTGAAAACACTGGAAATCTGGCCTTCTTTTAAAGAGAACGCTTTTGCCAGAAATACAGGATCCCATTGCTTTTCGTTGCGATTGATTTCATACTTTCCTCCTGTTTCTTTACTTCCGGGATCGTCTGTATATAAGGAAGCCAATACTTCAAATTTTTTAGTGCCATCTTCTACTTCTTTCTTATATTCTTTTAATTGATCTGAAGCGTAAGTTTCGAGGTCACGGCTTGGCTTCGGATACAAAATAATTTCGCCCACTTCCAATTCGGCTTCATAAAAATGAAGACTGTCCTTAGGAATTTTTTCATAATAATCCTGCACTTCCTGTGGGGTAATTCTGATATTTTCTACAATCTTATTACGCTCGCCTTGTGCTAACTTTTGCTCGCGAAAGGTTTGTTTAAAATCTTCTTTTAATTGAAAAACAGATTTGCCCGCTATTTGCTCCAGTATGTCTTTTGAACCATATTGATTAATGTAATAGCGAATCTTATTGTCAATATCTGCTTCCACTTCCGCATCATCCACCGGGATGGAATCTCTTTCAGCCTGTACTACCAGGGCTTTCAGGCCTAAAGCCTGCTCCAGCAATAAACAATTTGCGTTGGCGGGAATATCAATATTTTGCCGCTGCATATCGTGAATGCTGTTGTCTATCTCGCTTTTAAGAATGATTTTATCTCCAATGGTAGCAATGATTTTATCTGCCACTACTTTCTTAGTTTGGGCAAATGTTGTAAGCGATGTTGCAAAAAGACAAAGCAGGAACCAAATTTTTTTCATCAGTAATATTATATTTAGGCGTGCCGGTAATCTATAAAAACAGTTGCCAAAAATACACTTGTAAAATGTGGTTTGTTTTTTTGGAAAGTTAAAAGTTAGGAAGGTTATGTTAAAGAAATTATTCCTGGCCGGTAGTTACAGGGTTCTCTTCACTTCTATTTCTTCAAAGGCCTCTACCATATCAGCAACTTTAAGGTCATTGTAGTTCTTAAGGATCATACCGCATTCCATATTGTTGCTCACTTCTTTTACGTCGTCTTTAAAACGTTTTAAGCTTCCCAACTCACCGGTATGAATAATGATACCATCCCTTACCAAACGGATGCGACTGTTCCTCGCGATTTTGCCTTCCACCACTATACATCCTGCTACGGTTGCCTTATCAAACTTGTAGGTTTCCTTTATTTCTGCAATACCCAGCACTTTCTCCTGAATCTTAGGTTCAAGCATACCCTCCATGGCACTCTTCACTTCGTCAATAGCATCATAAATAATGGTGTAGGTTTTTATTTCCACGCCTTCATGATCCGCAAGTTTGGATGCCTGCAAAGCGGGACGTACATTAAAGCCTATGATAACCGCGTCGGATGCGGTAGCCAGCATTACGTCGGTCTCAGTTATTTGCCCTACGCCCTGGTGTATAATATTTACAGCTATTTCTTCTGTACTTAATTTCTGTAGTGAATCACTCAGCGCTTCCACGGAGCCATCCACATCGGCGCGGATAAGGAGGTTTAATTCTTTGAAATTACCTAATGCCAGCCTGCGGCCAATTTCATCAAGGGTAATATGTTTTTTAGCCCGGATACCTTGCTCACGCAAGATTTGCGCTCTGCGGTTAGCGGTATCTTTTGCTTCAGATTCGTCATGGAAAACCTTAAAAGTTTCACCGGCCTGTGGTGCGCCATTTAATCCAAGAATTAAAACAGGCGTGGCCGGAGGTGCGGTTTCCACTCTTTGGTTTCTTTCGTTAAACATGGCTTTTATGCGGCCATAATGCTGCCCGGATACTAAAAGATCTCCCTGTTTCAATGTTCCGTTTTGCACCAAAATGGTTGCCACATAACCCCGTCCTTTATCAAGAGAGGCTTCTATCACCGTTCCGCTCGCACTCTTCTTTGGATTGGCTTTCAATTCCAGCAGATCAGATTCCAATAAAACTTTATCCAGCAATTCATCTACATGTAATCCCTTTCTTGCACTTATTTCCTGGCTTTGGAAATTTCCACCCCAATCTTCCACCAATATATTCATGGCAGAAAGCTGTTCTTTTATTTTTTCAGGATTGGCTCCTTCTTTATCAATCTTATTCAATGCAAATACCATCGGAACATTCGCTGCCTGTGCATGTGAAATGGCTTCTTTGGTTTGCGGCATTACGGCATCATCCGCGGCAATAACGATTACGGCTATATCCGTAACTTTTGCACCTCTTGCACGCATAGCGGTAAATGCCTCGTGGCCCGGCGTATCTAAGAAAGTAATGGACCTGCCGTTTTTAACCGTAACCTCGTAAGCGCCAATATGCTGGGTAATGCCACCGGCTTCCCCGGCAATTACATTCGCGTGGCGTATGTAATCCAAAAGGGAGGTTTTACCATGATCCACGTGTCCCATAATCGTAACGATGGGTGGGCGTGGCACCAGGTCTTCTTCATTATCTTCTTCCTCTTCCTCATCGGCATCAGACTGATCTTCCAATCCAATAAATTCTACTTCATAATTAAATTCACTCGCTACCAACTCTATCACATCCGCCTCAAGCCTTTGGTTAATGGAAACCATAATTCCAAGACTCATACATTTGCTGATAACATCGGCGAAACTTACGTCCATCAAATTAGCAAACTCACTTACAGAAATAAATTCTGTTACCAATAATTTATTATCAACCACTTCTTCTCCCGCATTTTCGGCGGCTTCTTCTCTTTTCTGCTTACGGTATTTTGCCTTCAGGCTTTTTCCTCTTCCACCGGAACCGGCGAGTTTTGCCTGGGTCTCTTTTATTTTATCCTGAATTTCCTTTTGATCAATTTCTTTGTCTTCCCTACGGGGTAAAGGTGCATTCCTGTTGAACCTTCCGCCAGGTGCGGCTCCGGGACGATGTGGCCCATGTGCCTGTGGCGGCCGATGGAAATTGCCTGGAGTATGTTGCGTTCCTGTTGGCTTCTTTTCTACTACAATGCGTTTGCGTTTTCTTCTTTCTTCCGATGGCCTTGGCCTGGTATCATTACTAACAGGCAACTCTATCTTGCCCATGATTTTAGGGCCTTGCAATTTTGCAGCCTTTATGTTGGTAATTATTGCAGGCACATCTTTTACGGGCTCTACTACCGGGCCGGCAGCCGGCTCAGGCTTTACTTCTATTACAACGGCGGGCGCTGGTTCTTTTGCTTTTACGCCCTTAACTTTCCCCTTGTCTTCTTTTTTCCTATTGTCTTTTTTAGGCCTTACCGAAGAGTCAATAGTACTGAGGTCAATTTTGTCAATTACTTTAAGGCCTTCCACTTCAGGAATTTCTATTTTAGTAATCTCAGGCTTTTGAATCACTTCTACAACTACTTCTTCTACGTGTGTTTCTTCTTCTGGAGAGGGGGCCGGCGCTTTTTCTTCTACTATTATTTCTATTGGCTTTTCGACCGGCTTTTCTTCCACAACGGGAACCGGTTCTTCTACCGGAGGTGCTTTTATTTCTTCCACCGGCTCGGGTTCTGGTTCGGGTATTTCTTCTTTAGGCGCTACAATTTCTTCTTTTGGTTTTGCCGTTTCTTTTTTAGTAAAGGAAAGGTCTTGCTCATCTCTTCTTTTTTTATTGTCCGGAGGAGCATTTTTAGGAAGATCAATTTGTTCGGCTTTTTGCTTGGCTACTTTATCGGGCTGAAATTCCACCTGCAATGCCAGGTACATATCTCCCGTAATCTTCGACGTAGGTTTCAGTTCATCTACATCGAAACCTTTGGACGTAAGGAAGTCCGTCAAGGTTTGGGTGCCTATGTTAAATTCCTTGGCCGCTGCCATTAAACGTGGTGTTATTACTTCTGCCATTAAAGCCTCTCCTTGCCTCCTTTTCAGAAGGTAATTTTTTATGTTTAAAATTATATCAAAAAAACCGTTCAATTATTTCTTTAAATAAAAGAACGTTTATTCTGCCGAAAACTCTTCCTTCAAAATCCTTTTTACCTCTGCAATGGTTTCTTTTTCCAGATCGGTTCGGCGTTCCAGCTCTTCATCAGACAAGTCCAGGACGCTTTTCGCTGTATCGCAACCAATCTTTTTAAATTCATCAATAACCCATGTTTCCAATTCATCTGTAAATTCATCCAAATCTACGTCGTATTCTTCCACCTCGCCTTCGTTATCGCGGAACACATCTATTTCAAGACCAGTAAGCTCACAGGCTAATTTAATATTTACGCCCCTGCGGCCAATGGCCAATGAAACCTGGTCTGGTTTTAAATAAACACTTGCATGTTTGGCTTCCATGTCCACCTCCATGCTGGTAATTTTAGCAGGGGTAAGTGAACGTTGTATTAAAAGCTGGATGTTATTGGTCCAGTTGATTACGTCAATATTTTCATTTTTCAATTCGCGAACGATTCCGTGAATTCTGCTGCCTTTCATACCTACACAGGCGCCAACAGGGTCTATGCGGTCATCGAAACTTTCAACGGCTACTTTGGCTCTTTCTCCCGGGTCTCTTACAATTTTCCTGATCACAATAAGGCCATCAAATATTTCAGGTACTTCTATTTCCAGTAATTTAGCAAGGAAAGAATTGTCGGTCCTGGAAACTATAATTACTGCCTGGTTGTTTTTTAATTCTACTTTCTTCACAACGGCTCTTACCGTTTCCCCTTTTTTAAAATAATCAGAAGGTATTTGTTCAGATTTCGGTAGCAGCATTTCATTACCTTCTTCATCGAGCAATAAAATCTCTTTTTTCCAAACCTGGTACACTTCTCCGCTTACGATGTCGCCGACACGCCCTTCATATTTTTTAATCAGGATATTTTTCTTGAGATCGTTGATACGGCTGGCCAGAGTTTGCTTGCCGGCCAGGATCGCTCTTCTTCCAAATTCTTTTTGAATGTCAACTTCTTCGTAAAGTTCTTCACCTACTTTATAATCAGGCTCAATTTTTATCGCATCTTTCAGTTCTATTTCGCTAAGCGTATTGTAAAGATCATCATCGTCCACAATGGTGCGACGGCGGAAGATTTCCAAATCGCCTTTCTGGTCGTTTACGATTACGTCAAAATTGTCATCAGATCCGTATTTTTTGCGGATGAGTGTTTTAAACACGTCTTCCATTACCTTCATTAGGGTAGGCCTGTCTATGTTTTCAGCGTCTTTGAATTCCTGAAAGGATTCTATTAAGTTAATACTTGCCATGCTGTATTTTTAAAAAGTTATCAGCACAGTGGTGTGCTTTATCTGATTAAATAAAATTGTTGTTTTTTTCATTGTCATATTTTTTCCTTTTCCTTGTTTTTGTTCTAAAGTTATTTCGTCTTCTTTTACCCCACCAAGAACTCCTTCTAATTTAGTGCCATCATTCAATAAGACTTCTACTTTTCTGCCGGTATTTTTTAAATACTGGCGATGCAATTTCAACGGATTATCTACACCGGGAGAGGAGACTTCTAAGGAAAAGTTTCCATCGGGAAATAATGCTGATTCTTCTATGTATTTGTAAAGAGCTTTGTTGATGGCGGTACATTTTTCAATGGTGATTCCGTTATCCGCATCCACTAAAACGGCAACCTGGTTTCCGGGAGCCATTTTGATTTCAATAAGAAAAACCTCCGGCCACTTTTCGATAAATGATTCTACAAAATTCTCAATCTGCTCTAATGGGGTAGCCATATTTTTTATTAAAACACCTTTTTAAAATAGAAGAAGGGAACGCTTCCGTTCCCTTTCACTAATCTTTTTCGCGTGCAAATATAGTGTAAATAAGAATTACGCTCCAAATTATGTTTTTACGCTTCAGATGGATTAACAAATTTTTGGTAGCGAATTCATGAGCGCATAAATGCAATTGATTAAAACTAATTATTTTTGCTACATGAATATTTTCAGACTCGCCGCCGAATTATTTTTAATCTATCTTTTATATAAGCTGATATTTAATTTTATCATTCCCATTTATCAATCTACCAAGAAGATTAAAAAGCAGTTTGGAGAAATGCATTCTAAAATGCAGAATGAGATGAATGCTTATCAAAATCAACCCAAGCCCCAGCAGCAGCCTGCACCAGAGAAGGAGGGCGATTATATTGAGTTTGAAGAGGTGCCCAAAGCGAGGACTTAGGACACAGGCCGCGGCAGAAAGTGACTGGGTGACACCGGCGACGGCGAACGACCTCATCCCCGACCGTTTTCTACAGGGAAGAAGCAATTATTACAATCCCAGATCTTCTATTTTATTTCCTGCTTTTAATTGAATTGTTTGCAACCCTACAGATTGAGCCGCTTCCACATTATTCTGCAGGTCATCTATGAAAAGAGATGTGGCAGGATTGATACTTAAATGATCCATTACCCATTGATAGCAATCCGCATCGGGCTTACGCAATCCTATTTCGCAGGAGTAGAAAGCTTTTTTGAAATACCCGTTGAACGGTGTGCTCCTTTTTCTGCTGTTAAACATTTTTTCAAGAGCCGTTAAATGTATAAAATTGGTGTTGCTCAATAAATACAAATTGTATTTAGATTGGATCGTCTCTAAAAAGGTGAGGCTGTTTTCCCTGTAATTCAATAACATGGCATTCCAGGCGGCAGTAATTTCAAGAGGGGATAACTGAAGACCGGTGCATTTATTTAGCTCTGTAAAAAAATCACCTTCGGAAATGTGCCCCGTTTCCAATCTTTGAAAAAGCTTATCAGCAGTAGCCTGGGAATACATTTCATCAAAACGGGTAACGCCCAGTTTTTCAAAAGCAGTGCGGGTAAGATTATAATCAATATCGAGGATAACGCCGCCGAGATCAAAAATGATGTTTTCTATTTTTTGCATATTCACTATCAAATTTCAATGACATTTCAGAAATAAAAAAAGGTTCTACAATTGATAGAACCCTTTTTGAAATTGGTGTGGGCCCACCTCCCGATAGCTATCGGGATTGAACCTGGGACCACCTGTACCGATAGTTATCGGCAGAGTCAGGTGCCCCAACCAACTTTCAAAAACAATCAAAAAGTTCTGTTGATTAAAAATATTTTATTTTAAGTTTTTCGATTATTTCCGGATAAGATTTCAAATTACAAATATACTTTTTACTCTTCATTTTTTTAATATGTTTTTCTATTTTCATAGATTGGGCAACAGAGCTACAAGAAATTACAAGAAAAATAATCCAATCCTTAGCATGAGAGGTATAATGATTTCCATAGCCGGAGTTATTGTGTTTTTCTAATCGGTTTTTGACACTTTCCTGAGTGATACCGGTATAAAATTTATCCAATGAAGAAGAGTAAAGTATATAACAAGCTATCATAAAAATAAAAAACCGTACTATTAAAAGTACGGCTTTTCAAGTGGGCCCACCAGGACTTGAACCTGGGACCACCTGATTATGAGTCAGGTGCTCTAACCAACTGAGCT
>DATCWN010000397.1:0-3818 GCA_036566285.1 Hanamia sp. | reverse complement strand
AAAAAATGAGTTTATTATCCACCATAAATGTAATCGATAAAATAAAAAACGAATACTGCGAATGAAAATTTTTTGACTTCTACTATTCATAAATGAATGAATTATACATTGCCCGGTGGTTGCCCACATGCCTCCGTTACTATAAACTTCAATTACTTCAAAGCCACTTTTTTCAAAAATGTATTGGAATCCATATTTTGTAAACCGGAAAAAGTCATAAGGTTCTTCATGTAAATGCCAATACATTGGTCCAGAAACAATAAAGTAACCACCTGGTTTTATTAAACGATATGCTTCATTTACTAAGCCCTGATGGTCTTCCACATGCTCAATAGTTTGAGTGGAAAAAACAGTCTCAAAAGAACTGTTTTCCAAGGGTATGTCATTAGCCGGGCATAAAACATCTACTTTTTTTAAACTAGATTGAATAATATCGCAACCAACATATTCTATAATCTTACCTTCAAATTTTTCTTCATACGGTTTATTGCCGCAACCAATATCCAATAATTTTCCGCTGGCATATTTTACTATTGCTGATTCTAAATCTCTTATTAAATAAGCGTAAACCAAGTAATAAGAATTAGCCTTAGTCACATTTTTATAGCTCGCAAATCTTGAAACATTTTCATCTCTCATTTCTTTAGAAAATTTTTAATTTTGTATATGTATTTAAGAGTGAAATGACGTAAAATGGTAAAAGGATTTTGTAATATTTTTTCATAATTATCAGCCTTCTCACATTTGTATTTGAACAATTCAGGATGTACCAACGAAAGAACAGGACGTTGGTCTTTGGTTATCGATGGATATTTTTCTTTAGTTTTATTTCTTACAAAAAACATAATGTTCTGTCTATACCACCAGGAAATTTTATCATTATTCCATACTTGCTCTCTTAAGCAGTCAAAAGCTTTAAAATCTTGTTTTGCGAAAAGTTTTATCCAAAATTCAGGGTATTGTTCATTATAATGTAAAGTTCCTTCCTGTCCGGGAATAGCCGCTGAAAAAAGTACAACATCACTTAAATTGCAAATAGAAAGAATAAAGTTTTCTGCATTTTCTGGTTTTATATGTTCTGCTACTTCCAGACAACAAGCCAAATCGAATTGCCTGTTTGCCTGAAAACCTTTTTCCAAATCATCTGCTATAAATTTTTCAACGTCTATCAATAATTCTTCCGTTCTAACATAATTTCCGTCTATCCCTAATATTTCTTTTACTCCAAATTTCTCCCAGATTGAAAGCCACGTACCAACCCCACATCCTACATCAATTACCGAAGTAGGTTTAATATATTTTAAAATAACAGGAATTATTTCTTTTGCTGAAGAGATTGAAGCTTTTAAATGTGAGTTGAAAAAATTGTCCTGATAATTTTTAGGTGTCATATTACTTTGTTTATAGAGCTCCATTTTCCATGTTCTGTATATTGACAAACATTATTTTGCCATCCCCATAAAGGAGCTATTTTATCAATCATAACTACTTCAAAGGGGCAACAATCAAATTGCTGATATTTCCTTTTTGTTACTGTTTCCGCAAGATGTACCCTTATAAAGTAATTTCCTTGGTAAAGCTTTATTTTATCATATTTAATAGATAATTTGTGCGTACCTTTTTTTCTTTTTAAAGAATTGCCCTCATCAAATATCCAATTGTAAATAACCGGTTGGTTTAAGTAATTAAAAATCTGAAGTGAAAACGCCATCCCCATTAAATCAAAAGGTAAATGAACTTCAAAATTAATAACTAATGGTTTTTCATTTCCTTGTAAAATTCCTCCTTCGGAAGTTATCAATTCCACTTTTGTTACGCTTGGTATATCCGTTGCTGGCAAGAGATTGTGGACATTTGTTTGATGAAAATTTTGTGAGTAAGCCTGAATGACCAAAGGGGTAGATGTAAACTCTTTAAGTTTGCCTTTATCTAAAAAAATTGATTTTTTGGTAAGTGTTGATATTGCACTCATATCATGACTTACGAATAAAACGGTTCTCCCGCTCTTACTTACTTCATCCATTTTACCCAAACATTTTTTTTGAAATTCAGCATCGCCTACTGCCAGCACTTCATCTATTATCATGATTTCAGGCTCCAGGAAAGCCGCAACGGCAAAGGCTAAACGCAATTGCATGCCGCTGCTGTAGCGCTTGAGAGGCGTATCTAAAAATTTCTCCACGCCACTAAAATCCACTATAGAATCGAAATGCCTGTCTATTTCAAATTTGCGCATTCCGAGAATACTCCCATTCATGTAAATATTCTCACGACCGGTTAATTCAGGGTGAAAACCCGTTCCTACTTCCAATAAACTCGCTATGCGCCCACGGCAGATTATTTTACCACTTGTTGGTGGAGTGATCTTGCTTAATATTTTCAGTAAAGTACTTTTTCCTGCTCCATTTCGACCAATGATACCAATACTTTCTCCCGGGAAAACATTAAAATTTATATCGTCCAATGCAAGAAATAATTTATCGTCTTTTTCCTTTTTCTTAAAAGGATTGGCAATAAAATCACGTAATGAGAGATAACTTTCCTGCTTAGCGCCAATTTTAAATTGCTTGGAAATATGTTGAACTTCTAATATTGGTTTCATAAATTATGCTAAATCGGCAAAATAAGATTCCGTCTTTCTGAATGTGTAAACGCCCATTATCAATAGTAAAATCGCTACAATGCTTCCTGTTGCTACTGCCTGCCAATCTACGATCTGGCCGGTAAAAATACTTCTGCAAAGCTGTATTGCTGAAGCAATAGGATTTGCTTTCATGACTGCATTTATCCACGGATTATTAAATGCTTTCGTGGAATACAAAACCGGGTTGGCAAACAATAAAAACTGGATCATAAACGGAAGCACATATTGGAAATCTCTGAACTTAACATTTAAAGCCGCCAGGAAAGTTCCTAATCCAAAAGTGGTAATAATGGTGATTAAAATACTTAGCGGCAAGTACACTATTAATTTTAAAATGCTTACATCCTGGTGATAATAAATTAATACAAGCACATAAATAATCAGCGCAAATACAAAATCTACTAATGCGGTAAGTATGGCGCTCATTGGAATAATAAGTCGGGGGAAATATATCTTTTTAATGATATTGGCATTTGTAACCATGCTGTTGGCGCTGTTGAGAAGGCCGTTGCTAAAAATATTCCATATTAGTAATCCACTTAGCGCGAAAACCGGGTAAGGAATTCCATCACTGTTTACATTTAATGCGTTACTAAAAATAAGAGTAAACATGATCATCATGATCAATGGTTGCAGTATCGCCCAAAGAATTCCTAAAGCCGCCTGTTTGTATTTTACCTTGACATCGCGCCATGTAAAAAAGTAAAATAATTCCCGGTAATGCCACAATTCTTTAAGCCCTAATGAGAATTTTTTTTGAGGCGCTATTTCATATTCAATCATAATTTATTATAAAACACTTTTAGCCATAACTATCATTAGTACTAAGGCGGGTTACTAATTCTGCTAATCAGCTTATCAATAAATCTACAGCAACCGATCTTCTGCCACCAATTTCTTTCTTGATACACTCTTGATACACTTTTATACGATTAATTATTTGACTGATAAAGGGAACAATTGTTCTTTTTGCAAATGTACTTTATTAAAACCCTTAATTGCCTATTTTGAAAGCAGGGGCTGAGCAGTTTTCCTATTTATAATTTCTTATCTGATGCACCAATTCAATAGCCTTTCTTGTTTCAGACATAGGGAAACCTCTTCCGGCAATTATTTCCGCATAAGACTGGGTATGTAATTCGGTGAAACCATCACTGAATTCAAAAGATTCTCC
>DATCWN010000362.1:0-2743 GCA_036566285.1 Hanamia sp. | reverse complement strand
AACCAATTCAGGACATTTAATAATAAGTTTCTGCTCATTTTTGTTTGGTAAAGGCGAAAACCGAATATTTTAGTGCTGCCGGCATTTATTTAGCGCATAGTTTTACTTATAGGTGCAGGAGCAAAACTTCACCAGCCACTGGCCATTGCCGTTATAGGCGGATTTATAATTGCACTTCCTTTATTACTGATCGTATTGCCTTCGACACTAAGACTGCTGTATAAAAATAATACGCGTAAAAAAATAATGATGAAATAAAAATATTTTGTCCTGCGGTTGTCTAAATATTTGCTGTTTGAAAATTTTTCGATAAACCGGTAATCATACTTACAACACTTAAATTTTTAATCCAAAAATTTTGTAATTTAACGGCAAGAAGTAATAAAGTTGCCACCACATTAGCTATGCAGGATTTTAGTCAATTGAAAAAGACTATGGAAAAGAACAGGCAGATGTGATTGTAAACATTACTGGTAACATCATCAGCGGCCAGGTAATGGGGTAGACTTCCAAACTATTAGCCGAACGATTTGTGAAAATTATGCAGGACAGGCAGAGTGTTTCCGTTAACCGTGCCGATGCTTCTATCGGTCACTCCAAACAATTGGACAGCGCCATTCCAGCTTCCAAAATTGCAGCTCTTTCTTCCGGCGAGTTTGTTGGTCTTGTTGCAGATAACCCGGATAAAAAAATAAAGCTGAAGATGTTTCATGCTGAGATTATTAATGATGTTGATAAACTAAATGAGGGACTAACCCGGCATAAATCCCTGTTGTATCCAATGTTAACCAAAAGCAGGTGCTGGATAATTACTACCAGGTTAAGATGGAGATGAAACGATTGATTGCGGAAGAGGTGAAGAGATTGAAGGCAGAAAAGCGTGATGCATAAGAAAGTCAAAGTACAGAACTCCAAAAATTGTTTGATCTAACTAAGCAATTTTCGCCTATAGCTTCTGTTCAGCTTTTAGCATTTTTGCCTGAAGGTTTATTGAGTTTGCCATATTTAATCAATTCCATAATTTTATTTTATGGACAAAAAATTTTATGGGTTTTATAAAAAGTGGAATAGCATCGGGGCAATTATTAACCGGAAGGTATTATCTTTAAAAAAAAAGAAACCAACTGTTACATGCATGAATATCCTGTAAAGATCCTTGAAGCCAGTTATATTAATTATAATGTAAAACGATTTGTTGTAGAAAAGCCGGAAGGATTCACCTTTGTGCCGGGACAAGCCACCGAGGTGGCCCTTGATCTTCCCGGATGGAAAGACAAACTACGCCCTTTTACTCCTACCTCGCTCAATAGATGGCCTTACCTGGAATTCACTATTAAGATTTATGATGATCATGAGGGAGTCACTCACCAGCTTGGCAAAACCAATGCAGGAGCAGGTTTGCTGCTGCATGATGTATTTGGCACCATCCAATATAAAGGCCCCGGAATATTCATTGCCGCTGGCGCGGGGGTTACCCCTTTTATTGCCATCTTAAGGGATTTGTACAATAAAAAAGAGCTGGGCTCCAATTCTCTTCTACTTACCAACAAGACCTCACGCGACATCATCAATGCCGAGGAATTTTTCCAGATACTGGGGCCACGTTTCATCAATGTATTCACGAGGGAAGGTGTGATCGGTTTTAATGAGAGAAGGATCAATAAGGATTTCCTGGTAGAAATCATCCGTGATTTCAGCCAAAATTTTTACGTATGCGGCCCCGATCGTTTTGTTCAGGAAATTACAGGTTATCTTTTGAGCCTTGGCGCCACATCCGATTCACTGATTGTGGAACAGTGAGCAGGGTAATCAACCGGAATAAGAGAAAAGAATGAAATCATTTGCAGTAAACGTAAAAAACAGTTGCCTCCTTTAATTCTATTTTCTTAACAAACTTCAATTACTTACTTTTGCGCCAATTTTAAAAATTTAAATAAGATGAAACTTTCCTCGATCCTGTCAAGATTTAGTGAATCCGGAACTTTGCAAATGGCCAAGCTTGGCCGCGAACTAAAAGCAAAGGGAATTGATGTTATTGGACTCAGCGTCGGCGAGCCGGATTTTAATACTCCTGACCACATTAAAGAAGCCGCCAAAAAAGCTATTGACGACAACTACAGCCATTACACGCCTGTAGCCGGTTACCTTGATCTCCGCGAAGCGGTTTGTAAAAAACTAAAACGTGATAACGGACTTACTTACACACCTCAACAAGTAATAGTAAGTACCGGCGCCAAACAAAGTATTGCCAACACCATGTTCAGCATTCTTGATGAGGATGATGAAATTATTATTCCAACACCTTACTGGGTTTCCTATTCTGAAATTGCGCGGTTTGCACGCGCCAAAGTTGTATTTGTAAATGCTACTGCAGAGAGTGGTTTTAAAATAACTCCCCAGCAACTGGAAGCCGCGATCACTGATAAAACCAAACTCTTTATTTTCTCTTCGCCTTGCAACCCCACCGGCGCCGTTTATACCAAAAGCGAACTGGAAGGCCTCGCAAAAGTTTTTGAAAAACATCCTCAAATATTTATCATAAGCGATGAGATCTATGAATACATCAATTATTCTAATGAAAACGGAGGCGGTCATGAAAGCATCGCGCAGTTTGATTATTTAAAAGACCGCGTGATTCTTATAAACGGATTAAGCAAGGGATTTGCCATGACCGGTTGGAGACTGGGCTACATTGCCGCTAATGTAGAAATAGTAAAAGCCTGTGAAAAAATACAGGGACAGT
>DATCWN010000274.1:0-5721 GCA_036566285.1 Hanamia sp. | reverse complement strand
GCTCAAGGTAGCTCCAACCAAAATAAACAAAATGGTTCCAATAATTGCGGTAAACATATTTAATTTCTATACTTGGCGTGCAAAAGTACAAATCCTGAACTTTTTATGGAGAATAGGTTCCTCTTAAGGGTAAAATTCATGAATAAAGAATAAAGAGGACTGTTTGTCAGAAGGACTTTGAACTGTGGCTGTCTGTGCCTTTGTATTAATGGAGGTTATTGCAAAAAATAAAATGAAAACACCTTTCATTATTCATTAACTTTTAAAATGCAAAAGCAACGTACGCTGATCATCATTCGAAACATCATAAGAGTCTAAATAAAGTAAATTCCACGTGAAGTTTGAACCAGTCCCATATCCTGTAATAGTGATAAAGCCATTAGAGAATGTCCAAAAAGTACCGACAGTTGATGGTATGTTAGAAGGGAACCCCGTTTTATCACTCCATGCAATAACCCGCTTAGTACCATTATCCTTTATTACTTTTTGCAATTGCATAGTTACCTGATCAGTAACGGTAGGTGATACTTTTTCTTTAGTACAGGCCGGTAAAAATATTACCAACATTAAACTTATAGCTAAAAGTCTTTTCATTTTATAAAATTTTAAACTTATTGACGTACAGGTTTACTTTATGAACATTAGATATGAAACTTCAAGGCAGGGAATTAAAAAAGAGAAACTCTTTTTAATTGGATGTTCTGGAGTTAGCAGGGCTTATTTAAGCAGTGTAAGTTTAACTAAACTCTAATGCAGAGGTAATATCTTTCTCCGAAAATCTTTTGCTAAATCGGAAAATAAAAATTACAACATCGTGTAAAATCGTGGATCTAAAATGTACTTGCAGGCAGATAGGTTTGAAATCAATCCCTATCTCAGCTTGTGTATATAATCGTTATTGGCAAATTGTTTCTTCACATCATTGAGGTCGCGGAGGATGCTGGCATCTATGAGTTTGCCTTCCATTTCCAAGACAAAACCTCCGATTAATTTTTCATCAACTTCTGTTTTCAGGTTGAGGTTATCAAAAGAGGAAGATGATTTTATTTTAGAAACGAATGTGTTTACCATGCTTTCGCTGAGTGGCGTGGCGGTAGTAAGTTTGGCATTGTGCAGCCCTTTTACTTTATTATATTGTTCCAGAAACGAAGTAACAATTCCAGGCAAATTGGCTTCCCGGTTTTTATTGCAAAGCAACTGAATAAATGTCTGTGAAATTTTAGAAAGCTTTCCCGCAGTAACGGCGCTGATGATCTTAAACTTTTTATCAGATTTTATGATGGGGCTGTTAAGCATCAACACAAATTCCCGGCTGCTATCAATCACATTTTGAAGGAATAAAATATCATTACGCACGGCATCAAACTGATCCATTTCAATAGATAAATCAACTAAGCTTTTTGCGTACCGTTGTGCTAAACGTGGATTGTTCATAATTTCTCAATTAATTCAGGTCAACATTTTGTGTAAGTTGTTGAATATATTTTTCCTGCTCCTCTCTGTTACCTAGTTCCCTGCGGATTACTTTTTCACTCACTTCAAGAACTAAATTACCTACCTGGTTTTTCAAGTCGGTGATGGCCGCCATTTTTTGCTGATGAATTACAGATTGAGCATCTGCCACTATTTTGTTCATTTCTTCTCTTGCCTGTTCTTTCGCTTCCAGAATTATTTTATCACGGGTTTCTTTTGCTTCTCTCATCATAATGCCTCTCTCCTCGCGTGCCTTAGCAAGCAAAGCCTCATTTTCACTTTTTAATTCAGACATCTCTTTCCTTACATTTTCCGCAGACATAATAGAGTCGGAAATATTTTTTTCTCTGTCATCCAGCGATTTCATAATGGGCTTCCAGGCATACTTACCAAGAATCCACAGCGTAATGCCAAATGCAATCAATGTCCAGAAAATCAGACCAAGTTTAGGAAGTAAAAGTTCCATACTTTATTGTTTATTATTTATTATAAATCATTCTTAATTTAAAAGAAAATACTGCATCCCCCGCCCTGTGCTTCAGATGCAGTAAGAGTTTGTGCTTAGGCGGTTTTAAGAACGGCCAGCAATCCTGCGATAACTGCAAAAAGGGCAACCCCTTCTACCAATGCAGCGGCAAGGATCATGTTTGCACGAATTTCGTTGGCTGCTTCCGGCTGGCGGGCAATACCTTCTACTGCGCCTTTACCTATCTGGCCAATACCAATACCTGCTCCAATAGCAGCTAAACCGGCGCCGATAGCTCCACCCATGTGAGAAAATCCAACTTCAACTAACAAGGTCAATAATGACATAATACTTGGTTTTGTTATGAATAAAAAAAATTATAAAAGTCCTTCGCTGGTTTCAGGATGTACATCATGATCGCTTCCTTCAAAGCCCTGCCCGATGAATATGGCAGTAAGCACTGTAAATATAAATGCCTGGATGAAAGCTACCAACAATTCTATGAAATAATCGAACACAATAAATAATACCGAAAAGGGAGAAAAACTAAAACCTGCAGTAGCACTCATGGCGCCAAAAATAAAAATCAGTGAAATAAAAGCCAGAATTACGATATGCCCTGCTATCATATTGGCAAACAGACGGACAATCAAAGCGCCTGGCTTTACCACAAAAACACCAAAGATTTCTACCGGAACCAAAATAAGTTTTACTAAAAAAGGTACGCCCGGAGGCCATAAAGTATGCTTCCAAAAATGAGGAGTAGTGCTGCCTAAAATTATAATTAAAGAAATAATACCCAATATAAAAGTGAAGGCAATATTTCCTGTAACGTTTGCTGCGCCAGGAATTAAGCCAAAAAGAGTATTGATTAAAATAAAGAAGAACAAGGTTAAAAGATAAGGCATGTATCTTTCCCAACGGCTTCCCAAATTTACTTTGGCCACCTCTTCCCTTATAAAAATAATAATGGGTTCCATTAGGTTTTGCACTCCTGAAGGAGCAGAGGTAACTCCATTTCCCTTCTTATATTTTTTAGCGATATTGATCATCAGGATGATAAACAAAGCCATAGCGAGAAAAGTCTGAATCACATTGCGGGTAAGCGAAAGATCATAAACGGTAACTCCTTCTTCTACGGGTACTATGGAATTTTCATTTACCAATTTATACCCATCATATTCTTCTGTGCCTTCGTGACCGAATTTAGAAGAGGAAAAAACAGACCAGCCTTTTTCCGGTGAATACAAGATTACCGGCAAATGGATGTTAGCATGAAAATCGCCTATAGAAAAGAAATGAAATTGATACGCATCCTGCACATGGTTTAAAATTACCGTGGTGGGGTCAAATTTTTCTTCGGTTTCTTTATGATCAGAAACATTTTCCTGGGAAAATGCGCCATTTGAAAAAGACAGCAGAACAAGGCTGAAAACCGCCACCAATAAAGATTTCATGCTTTTAGAAATCATACTTCTTCTAAATTTTGCGCAAAGATAAGGGTTTCAATGAGGATATAAAAGACCGGCTTATAATTTTTTGACGCTTTTCGATCTTGATTAAGAAGCAAAAATTCGTTCTTAAAAATGAAAAGATTTATTTTAGAGAAAAAATTGAAATGAAAAAATTAGTTTCTACCAATATTGCTATTGTAATTTTCGCATTGATCATTGGTTTTTTTGGGGCCAACCAAATATTGCACGCCGACAAACTGGTAGCTAATGCCCCAAAGTTTGTACCTGCTGCGAAGATATTTGTTTATATTTCGGGAATAGGATTGCTGCTGGCAGCAGTTGCTTTTATCATTGACCGTTTTGCGAAACCCGCCGGTTATCTTGTCGCTTTTCTTTTATTGATTATTGTGTTTACGGTTCATCTGCCGGGAATCATAAATGCAGAAGGCCCAAAAGTGAAAATGTTATTTTTTACCAATGCTTTAAAAGACACGGCCATGGCTATGGGAGCCATTGTAATTGGAAATCTTTCGAAACATTAATGCCTGCATCATTATCATCTTTTTATTTTTTTTTGAAACTAAGTGCATCCAGATAATAAATCACCTTCAAAGAAATATTGTTATTCTGCGGAGCAGAAATAGTATGGCTAAAATTTTTGAAGTAGGAATCATTTACCAATTGATTTCCTGAATAAATAGCGTTTTTCCAAACAATATTTATGAAACTCCCGGGCGCAAATTCCCAGGTATAAACCATATCAATATTAAAGGCATTAAAATTTTGATTCTGGTCTTCGTGGTAATCAGAATTTGCCTGGAGTGCGCCATCATTTTGAAGTGTATAAAATTCTTTTGCATTCACTTCGCTCCAGTAATGCCGCAGTTTAAAAGTAATGCCGCATCGTTTATTAAAATTGTATTTGGAAGAAAGGGAGTTTTCTATCGTCTTCACATTCCTTCTTGAAAAAATAACATCGGCTCCATTTATATCTGCAAAGCCCGCCTGGTTAAAAGAAGGTTGCCAGCTAATGCTATGCCCCACAGAAAATTTGTCGGTGAAACGGTAATTATTTTGAAAGAGCAGGTTGTAATATTTATTATGAAAAAGATTTTGCGAACCGGCGGTTAAGTCTATATAATAATAATATCTTTTTGCCTGGTTACTGTTGGCCCATATTTCAAAATTGATATTAGAAGGGGATCTAAACATCCTTCCTTTCATTCTGGGTTCATAAAAATCATTGCCTGCCGCGCGGTAACCTGCAAAAGCTCCGACAAACATCAGGTTGTTCAACAATGCATTTGCGTTTACGTTCATTGATAAGTTCTGATACGCATCAGGACGATACCGGCGGCTATAATTGAAATTATAATTGAGCCTGATATTCTTATACCATTTATAAGGCTTCAGCCATTTGTATCCAATCCATACATAATGATCCAAATAATTATTTTTTAAAAGTATGCCAAGGTCATTAGGATTGAATTTTTCATCCGCCAGGTCTTGTGTAATATTAAACATGAACCTGCCACCATTTTTCGAAAAACCTACATTGTGTGTGTATCCTGTAATCGTGTTTTGGTGCAGGTTGTATAAGTTACTCAATGCAAATTTTCCATTCCAGCCGTAGATGTTTTTCTTATCATTTACATTAAAAACCAATGCAGAAACATTGGCGTCGTAATCGTTTCCTTTTCTCAGCACATTGGTATTTATAAAAGAAACGGAAGAATTATTTTTCAAAGATTGGTCGAGCACGAAAATATTATAATTGGTAAGCGGGTTGGTTTCAATTTTTCTTTTGTTACCATGATCATTTTCCGCGATCGCATACATCGGCTGTGTAATGGCGTTCAAAAAACCAATGCCCAATCCTTTGGAAGTACGCCCCGATATTTTAGTGGCATTTATCAATTTCGATTCTGTTGGGTTTTTAATAATCTTTTCCGATGAATCTATTTTTTGATAAGCATCATTATAATGAATGGGAGTGCCTCCGATTCTTCTGGAATAAAATAAATCTCCTTTAGAAAACAATTCTGTTCCTTCTGTAAAAAAACTCCGGTTCTCATTGTATTTTACTTCAAATGGTGTAAGGTTCAAAACCTGGTTATCGCTTTGTACCTGGCCAAAATCCGGTATCAAAGTCATATCGAGTGTAAAGCTTTCATTGATACCGTACTTTACATCCATGCCGCCGTTTATGGAAGCAGTAACATCCTTTACTCCCCTGGTTTTATAAGGATAATGATTTAAATAAGTAGAAAAATACGGGCTGAATGAAAGCCGGAGGGGCGCTTCTATTTTTTCAATTCCCGTCCAAAG
>DATCWN010000181.1:0-3157 GCA_036566285.1 Hanamia sp. | reverse complement strand
TTTCTCCAGTGGAAGTTATTCCTATATCCGGGAGGGCGATGCTGCTTTAAACACTTTTGATATTTCGCACGATAAAGAATTTAAAATTCCCCTAATCAAACAAGCGATAGCCGTTGCTAATGGTCAACTTACTTTGCTGGCGTCTCCATGGAGTCCGCCGGCATTTATGAAAACAAATAACAATTTGCTTCATGGCGGAAAATTAAAACCGGAGTATTATAGTAGCTGGGCAAAGTATTATACCAAATTCATAAATGCCTATGAAGCAGGCGGGATACCGGTTTGGGGCATCAGCATTCAGAATGAGCCGATGGCTACTCAAACATGGGAGTCGTGCATTTATACAGGCGAAGAAGAAAGAGATTTTTTAAAAAATCATTTAGGCCCTACAATGGCAAAAGAGGGTTATGGAAATAAAAAAATTATTGGCTGGGATCATAACCGGGATTTGCTTTATCAACGGGCTTCCACATTGTTGAATGATGCTAATGCTGCGAAATATTTATGGGGCATTGGTTTTCATTGGTATGAGCCATGGAGCGGTGGTGCTCCTATGTTTGATAATGTAAAGCGGGTTCATGAATCTTTTCCTGATAAAAATTTATTGTTTACCGAAGGTTGCGTCGAAGCATTTGACATCCATAAAATACACGACTGGGAATTGGGAGAAAAGTATGGAACCAATATCATTCATGATTTGAACAACGGAATTGTTGGTTGGATAGACTGGAATATTTTGTTAGATGAAAAAGGCGGTCCTAATCATGTAGGTAATTTTTGTTTTTCGCCCGTACATGCCGATACCAAAACCGGTGAATTAATTTATACTAATTCGTATTATTACATCGGTCATTTTTCAAAATTTATTCATCCGGCCGCAAAAAGAATCGTTAGCTCTTCAAGCAGGAGCAGCTTATTAACCACTTCATTTTTAAATGAAGATGGAAAAATTGCCACTGTTGTAATGAATGAGGGAGATAAAGAAATAAAGTATTTTCTTTGGCTGAATGGGAAAGCGGCAGAAGTAACTTCTTTGCCCCATTCTATTCAAACTTTGATTTACTGATCAAATAAACTATTGTAATTTTCTTGAAAATGAAATATTTCACTTTAATCGCTATCCTTCTGTTTGTCAACTTTTACTGTCCCTTCGCGAAGGGACAGTCTTACGACGGTGTTCCGGTTACTCTTACCAATTACACTTTCAATAACAATAATGTAAAGTCGGGAAAGCTTACCGGGCTGGTCTTTTCACAAGAAAAAAATATTGCTCTTTCCGGAAAAGATGCCAAATGGCTTTTTATAAAAGACAATTCGGTATTTATAAAAAGTAAATTTGCGAAAGCTGCATTGAAAGAAAAGAAAATAAATTTTACAATCCTTTTAAAAGAAGGAAACAGAGCGATAGGCGAAAAATCATTTATTCTTTTGGCAGATCAATTCCACCATAACAAAGTAATTGCCCACCGTGGTGCCTGGAAAAATACCCATACCTCACAAAATTCATTGGCATCCCTAAAAGCTGCTATAGCATTGGGTTGCTTCGGATCTGAAACGGATGTACACATGACAGCCGATAGCACTTTGGTGATGAATCATGATCCGGTTTGGGGTGGTTTGAATGTACAAAAAAGCACTTTAGCTGATTTGCGGAAGACAAAACTTTCAAACGGAGAACTGTTACCATTACTTCCGGATTTTTTAAAAACGATCAAACAACAATCTTCTACGAAATTAATTTTAGAACTAAAACCATCTGAGAAAGGAAAAGAATGGGCTGATGCTACCGTTCAAAAGGTAATCAGTACCGTTCACCGGATGCAGGCGCAGGCATGGCTGGTTTATATCAGTTTTGATTATGAAATGTGCAAAGAAATTTTGCGGCTCGAGCCTTCGGCAAATGTGCAATATCTGAATGGTGATAAATCGCCGGAACAATTGAAAGAAGACGGAATCAAAGGCGCTGATTATCATTATTCTGTTTTTCAAAAACATTCTGAATGGATACCATCTGCCAAAAAAAATAATATTGACCTAAATGCCTGGACAGTAAATGAAGCAAAGGATATGGAGTGGCTTCTGGCCCATGATTTTGATTTTATTACTACCAACGAACCGGAATTATTATTTAAGGAAATTGAAAAATCGCCTGTGGCAAAAGGATGGAAATTAGTATGGAGCGATGAATTCAATTATACAGGTTTGCCTGACAATACCAAATGGAGTTATGATGTAGGTGGGCATGGCTGGGGGAATAATGAAAAGCAATATTATACCAAAGAAGATACCTCAAATGTATTTGTAAAAAACGGGGTACTGTCCATAATGGCAAAAAAAGAAATCAAGGGAAATAATGAATACACCTCCGCAAGATTACTTACCAAAGGCAAAGCGGATTGGGAATATGGCAGAATAGAAATAAATGCCAAGCTGCCTGCCGGGCGTGGGTTGTGGCCTGCGGGATGGATGCTTAACAGCAATATTGATAAAACCGGCTGGCCCGAAGGTGGTGAAATAGATATTATGGAACATATAGGTTCTAATAAAGATTCGGTTTACGGGACGGTACATACAGGAGCCTATAATCATGTAAAAGGAACACAAAGAGGCACAGAGGCTTTCATTGAAAATCCTTATACTCAGTTCCATACATTTGCCATAGAATGGTCGCCTGAAAAGATAGATTTTTTGTTGGACGGTAATAAATATTATTCCTTCTCCAATGAACATCTTTCATCCCAGGAATGGCCTTTTGATCAACCTTTTTTTATTATTCTGAATTTGGCAATAGGCGGCGGTTTTGGCGGGCAAAAGGGAATAGATGATTCGGTTTTTCCTGCAGTTTACCAGGTTGACTATGTAAGGGTTTACCAGCGAAAATAAATATTAGATGAATAAGCATTCTGAAATTTTCTTCATCTTATTTCCGACCAAAAAGTTTTCTTTTAAAATTTTTAGGTAAGAGATTTGCAACAATCGAAATTGGAACCCCAAAATTTTAAAAAAGAATGTATAGTTTAAAAATAATAATCGCCAGCACCCGCCCCGGAAGAAAAGGAATTTCTGTTGCCAATTGGTTTATTGAAACGGTAAAAAAATATCCCGATTTTAATGTTGAGGTTTTGGACCTCGCGGAAATCAATCTTCCTTTTATTGA
>DATCWN010000120.1:0-7673 GCA_036566285.1 Hanamia sp. | reverse complement strand
ATTTGGATAGAGCCGGGAATCTTTGTTCCAATAAGTAACAGCTAAAACTGTGCGCAATTTATAAATACACTGACATAATAAACGTCGTACATACAACATTGTCCATCTAACATCATTATATCACACAAGAGTAAAGTACATAAAAAAATGGCCGGCAAAAATTGCCAGCCATCTGTTTTTAAAGAATTTTTGTTTAGGATACATCTGTATCTTTTGTTACCGTGGTTATTCTTTCGCTGGTAGTGGAACTACCGCCGCCACCTCTTAGCAAAGCAATGATGATGATTAAAAGTATCGCGCCGCCTACTATCCACATCCAGGGTTGCACGGTCATTGACCCGGTTTGTGTAGTAGTGGTAGTTGAAGTACTTGAAGAGGATACGGAACTGTCCTGTGCAAATACTATTGCCTGAACAAGCGCTAATATTATCAGATTGAAAGAAGAAATATAAAATTTCCTGTTGAAGATCTTTTGCATGAGAATATTTTTTTGGTTAAAAAAAATAGTTGAATCAATTAACATGCCATTAAGAAATTATATCTGGAAAAGATGAAGCTCATTTACACAAAGAAAACCATGCATTTATCTTGCAGCTTCGCAATGAAAGGTTTCTTCTACCCATACTAATTGAATCCGTTGAGAAAACGGGATACTACTTTCATGAAGTGAAAGTAAATCCCCAATGAGGTAAAACTGTACCCAATGGCCTCAAGTAATATAGCAAAGTCTCAGACACAATAAACAAAACATTCACCATTGACCATTCACCACGATCATTGTCCCATGCCTGGCATACCACCCTGCATATCTTCCTGTCCGGCTTTCATGTTTTTACGTTTGAACAAGGAAACATCGAACTTACCGAAACGCCAGTTAAGGTTCAGTCTAACCACCTGCGGGTCTCTTCTTCTTTCATTATCCTGGATGGAGTAAATGGTTTTTGAGAAATCAGACCTTGAATGCGTTCTGTAAACCTTGGTTCTAAAAATATCATTCATACTTATAGAAATGGAAGCGGCTTTATCTTTCAAAAAATCTTTTTTAATGGCCAGGTCAAAGCCATAAACCGGTTCTGTATATCCGTTGGCTGTTGACAGATTGCCACCGCCCCACATTCTTCCGCCACCACCACCGCCTCTTCCGGGAGGCAAAATGATTTTGCTGGTATAATCACCCGTTAACTGGATGGAGATATTTTTAGGCAAAGTAAATGTGTTGTTGATTTTGCCAAACCAGCTTACCTGCTGATTGTTTAAATTGTTTTGAAGATTGGCGCCGTCTATTTTTGAATTATACAGGTTCACGTTAGAGGTTACATTCCACCATTTGGTGATCTTATTCAAGGCTGTAATTTCCAGGCCGTAAGCCTCAGAACTATTTGCATTTTCGTAAGACGAAATGAAGATGGAATCTATTTTTGACGGGTTAGGATTTCTATCCCTGTACTGATAATTGGTAATAAGATCGTTCGTATTCCTGTAATAAGCGGTGGTAATGATATTATTTCCATTCTTAAAATTCAACTGGTAGGAGAGTTCTATTAAATTGGTAAACTCCGGTAACAACGCAGGATTACCACGGCTTATGTTTAGTGAATCGCTATAATCGTAATAAGGAATCAATTGAAAGAAATTGGGCCTGTTTATTTTCCTTGAATAATTCAATTGCAAGTCCTGCTTGTCATTTATTTTTTGGGTTAAGAAAAGACTTGGGAAAAAGCTGAAAGGAAATGAATTCTTAAAAACCGCATTGGAATCAATCAGCGTGCCTGTGTATTGAGAACTTTCCACACGGCCACCCACCTGGTAAGTAAACTTATTTATTTTTTGTGAAAAAGTAGCATACCCTGCATACACCTGGTCTTTAAATTTGTACCTGCTGTCAAGCGCCGGCATTGAAACATATTTAGACTGTGCCGGGTCAAAAGTAAAATTCTCATTGGCGCTGTTATAGTTTCTTATAGCACCTCTTAATCCCATTTCCAATTTCATTTTATCAGTAATAGGATTGGAATAATCTGTTTGCACCGTTACATATTTAGTATTCCCGGTTCCCTGGCTCCTTTGCTGGCCTATGCTCTTTGGAGTATTGTCAGGATAAAAATATTGTGTGCCCACATTTAGTTCGTTATTGTTTTTGCTGGAATTATAATTGACATCCGCGGTAATTTCTTTGCCGGGTTTTGTAAAATTATGTTTGTAGCTCAGGGTACCTCCGGAGTTATTGAAACTATAATTTCCCTTAGTATTGCTGTATCCTCTTTCGCTGGATAAATACGAACCTATGGTAGAATCCCGCAGAATATTCAGCAAGTCAGTGTTATTAAATTTTCCATCCACCAATACACCGGAAAGAGTTATGGTATTCCTGTTATCTACAAAAAAATCAACGCCTGCACGCCCGAAGGCAAAGTGACCCTGGTTTTGTGGTTTGCTTGTCTGGATAAAGGAAACCTTGTCGCCGTTTAGATTATCTACGCGTGTTGTACTTTGTGTAGCATTGGATTTGCGCTGGTTGTACATTCCATTAACGAAGAAATTGAATTTTCCTTGTTTTACATTTATGTTGGCGCCATATCCGCTACTCAGTTTTGAATCCACATTGGCTCTTACATTTCCATTGTATCCTGCCCTCCTGTTTTTCTTTAAAACAATATTTAAGATGCCGGAGCCACCGCCCGAAGCATCAAATTTTGCAGAAGGATTGGTGATGATTTCCACGCTTTCAATTTCTTCTGCCGGTATCTGATCCAATGTAAGGGTAGTAGGCCTGCCGTCAATAAATATTTGCGGAGCGGCATTTCTCAGCGTTACATTTCCATCAATGTCCACGTTTACGGAAGGCACATTTTTCATTACATCCACTGCCGTGCCGCCCACGCTGGTAAGGCTTTTATCTACATTAAATACTTTTCTATCAATGTTCATCTGTAACATACTCTTGTTGGCAGTAACCACCACGCCTTCTAATTGCTTGGCATCGGGCGTCATCTTGATATTTCCTAAATCCTTGTCCACGGCGTTCATCATCTGGCTCATATCGCCACCGCCATTCATTTTTAAATTAAAAGAAACCTTTTCATTATAAGGGGCAAAACCAATGGCTGTTATTAGAATTTGAAAATTTCCCATTACCGGAAGCTTATCAATACTGAATTCGCCCTTTCGATCCGTTATCATGGCGGCAATTACATAATCTCTTCTTGATTTGGTAGCCGTGTCCATCCTGTTTTGTGTTAGCTGAACTGAAGCGGCTTCCAAAGGCTTGTTGTTATTGGCGTTAATTACTTTTCCATAAAAATGGCCCATGTTCATGCTTTGGCCACTCATGCTGCGGGCACCGGGCATTTGAGCCATAGCGGCTCCGGATATAAATACAATTATAAGAGCCAGGTATATTTTTCTCATTGTAGGTTTTATTTTCCTTTTTTTTGATTTTTGCAAAAAGAGTAAGATATTTTGGTAAGGTTTTTTTAAATATATATGAATGGTATTTTACTACTTGCAGACGGTGAAAAAATAGAAATTAGCTAATGTGCTGATTAGCTAATGAGCCAATTAGCCAATGTGAAAATTAGCCAATGTGAAAATGTGAAAATTAGCTGATTAGCTGATTTAGACAATGTGCTAATGTGAAAAAGGAATTTTGTAATGGAAGGAAGGACTGGTAAAACTGAAAGTAATTAGCTAATTAGCAAATCAGTTAATAAGCTAATTAAAATTTGGGTGGATGATGGGGCTCGAACCCACGACCCTCAGAACCACAATCTGATGCTCTAACCAACTGAGCTACAACCACCGTTTGAAGGAGGGCAAATTTAATTAAAAATTCTATCTAAAAGCAAATCGGTGAAAATGTTTTTTGCTTTTGTTGGTGTGTTTGTAAAAATCAGAGGTGTCAGGCCAAGGAAGTGGCCTAACACCTCAGCCAGTCAGACCGCGATAATCTTCTTCAATTTTATTTTTTATGTGAATCAGGAATTATTTCCCTCTCCCGGAGCGCATTGGGGATATAACCTTTTGGAGAGTTTTTATAAACAGGCATATTGGATTGAATGGTTGTAACGAGGCATGGCATATTATCTAACGGCAATGCATACACTTTCCCTTTATTTGTTTCATAAAGAAATTTTGCTTTGGGCATATCTGTAATTGCCAGCATTTTTGGAGAGATCAGGGAATCAGGTAAATTAAAGTGCCGTATCTCGTTCTGTGTTATGATTTTTTTCTCCTGTGCATTTACAGAGGAAAAAGCTAACAGCAAAAATGTTAGTAATGGAAATTGTTTCATGTTAATGAATTTGAGCTCAATTTACAAATAAATGGGCATGATTCATTTTAATAAAAAATTAATAGTAACCCAATATCAATTCGCCAGCTTCTTAAACATATTGATCAATCCATTCGTTGAAGAATCATGTGCAGTAATCTTTTCGTGATTTTGTAATTCGGGTAAAATCTTTTTAGCCAATTGCTTCCCGAGTTCCACGCCCCATTGGTCGAAGCTGTAAATGTTCCAGATGATTCCCTGCACAAAGATTTTATGTTCATACAAGGCGATCATTTCTCCTAAGGTAAACGGAGTGATCTTGGTAATGAGGAATGAATTGGTAGGCTTGTTTCCCTCAAATTCTTTAAACGGAATCAGAGATTCCGGCACTTTTTCTTCCTGTAGTTCTTTTTTAGATTTCCCATTCATAAGGGCTTCTGTTTGTGCAAAGAAATTGGACAATAAAATCTTATGATGGTCGCCTATGGGATTATGGCTAAAAACAGGAGCAATAAAATCGCAGGGAATTAAAGGGGTTCCCTGGTGCAGTAATTGATAAAAGGCATGTTGGCCATTGGTTCCAGGCTCGCCCCAGATTACCGGGCCGGTGGAGTAAGTTACTCTCTTCCCGTTTCTGTCCACATGCTTACCATTGCTTTCCATATTTCCTTGTTGAAAGTACGCGGGAAACCTGTGAAGGTATTGGTCGTAGGGAAGAATGGCTTCAGACTGGGCGCCGAAAAAGTTGATGTACCAAATGCTGATAAGGCCCATTAAGACAGGGATGTTTTTTTCAAAAGATTTTTCTCTGAAATGTTTGTCGGTTTCATAACCGCCTTTCAATAATTCTTCAAAATGATTATATCCAATGCTTAACGCGATGGATAAACCAATAGCGCTCCATAAGCTGTAGCGGCCACCCACCCAGTCCCAGAATACGAACATGTTTTCCTTATCAATTCCAAATTCTTCCACGCCTTTTTCATTAGTACTTAAAGCCACAAAATGTTTGGCGACTGCTTTTTTATCTCTCGCGGTTTTTAAAAACCAATCTCTTGCAGAATGCGCATTGGTCATGGTTTCCTGCGTGGTAAATGTTTTGGAAGCTATTAAAAACAGCGTTTCATCAGGCGTTATTTTTTTTAAAACTTCCGCCAGGTCGGTGCCATCTATATTACTTACAAAATAAGGCTGAATGTCTTTTTTCCAATAGGGTTTTAATGCTTCTGTAACCATCACCGGACCAAGGTCGCTGCCGCCAATACCGATGTTGACAATGTATTTTATTTTTTTTCCGGTATAACCCTTCCAATCGCCTTTATGGATTTTCTGGCAAAATTGTTTTATGTGCTCCTGTTCTTTTTTTACTTCCGGCATCACATCTTTCCCTTCGGAATAAACCGGTTCGCCGGAAAAATTTCTAAGAGCCGTATGCAACACAGAACGGCCTTCAGTTCCATTGATCAATTCACCGGTGAACATGGCTTTTATAGCCTTTTGCAATTCGCATTCGTAAGCCAGGTCGAGCAATAATTGTTTGGTGGTATCTGTAATAATATTTTTAGAAAGATCGCAAACTATTTCGGGCATTGAGAAACAAAACTTCTTAAAACGATCCTTATCTTCCCTGAAGAGATCTTTTATAGGAACGTTTTTCATTTCTTTATAATGGTCTTGTAATTTTTTCCATGCGGCAGTTTTGGCCGGGTTTATTTGTGGAAGCATATTCTTTTATTAAAATTAAAAATGGTTATTGGTGATCATTTGTACATAGGGCTTCACCCAATGTTGATATATTTCGCCCTTTCAGGGCTGGCTTACTACTTACTACTTTCTACAACACCTCAATAACACCAATGGTCTTTTTCACCATCTCTTCACTAATACCCAAATGAAGTACTATCCTGATTTGAGTAGGGGAAATTGCTATTACTGAGATATCATGTTTGAGAAATTCCTCATCAAGTGATTTTGCGGTGTAGCCTTTTATCACTTCAAAAATGAGAATATTGGTTTCCACCGGCATCATTTTTCCTATAAAATCTTTTTTTAATAAGGCTTCCGCTATTTCTTTGGCATGCCTGTGATCTTCTGCAAGCCTTTCCACATTATTTTCCAATGCAAAAATTCCGGCAGCAGCGAGATAACCGGCCTGCCGCATTCCTCCACCAAAAACCTTTCTTACTCTTCTTGCTTTTTGTATAAATTCTTTATTGCCCAATAACACGCTTCCTACGGGAGCGCCCAAGCCTTTACTCAGGCAGATGGAAATGCTGTCAAAAATGGCTCCATACTCTTTTGGCGTTTCTTTTTTCTCAACCAGGGCATTAAATAAGCGGGCGCCGTCCAGGTGTAATTTTAAATTATTTTGCAAACAAGCCTCTTTTATATTCTTTATATCCTCTAATTCGTAGCAACTTCCTCCGCCTCTGTTTGCGGTGTTTTCAAGGCTTACTAATTTTGTTGATGCCTTGTGAATATCATTGGGGTTGATGACCTCCAACACCTGCTCCGCTTTTATTCTTCCACGGTCGCCTTCCACTGTTTTTACCTGGCAACCGGAATTAAACGCAATGCCGCCTCCTTCATAAAGGTAAACATGGCTCATTTTGTCGCAAATTATTTCATCTCCTGGCTGGGTATGGCATTTTATAGCAATTTGATTTGACATGGTGCCGCTGGCGCAAAACATGCCGGCTTCCATTCCAAATTTTTCTGACAACATGTTTTCTAGCCGGTTTACTGAAGGGTCTTCATGAAAAACATCGTCTCCTACAGGAGCGCTGAACATAGCCTCCAGCATAGCCGGAGTGGGCTTTGTAATTGTATCTGATCTATAGTCTGTCATTTTGTAAAATTATAGGATTGATGGCAGTTTTAAATTTACGATTTAAGATTTTTCAATAATATTCCCTTATGTTTTGCCACAAACCCAATGAAAATGCAGCTCTTAATAAAAAAAAATTGTCTTTAAAGCGTTGCAGGAGATTTACTATTTTCATTTAAAACAAGAGTCTAATTCAAAATATAAAATTTCAAATATGTGGAATGCCCAGGTTTTCAGTTAATACTAAACGTTAAAAGACACACCATTTGTTGAAAAAAATTGAAACACCTTTTTATTATTGGGCTAAAAGCTATGAAATACGAATAATGCATTGTAAATTTGCAAAGTTTTATTTAAGAGAAGCTATTTAGCATATCTTTTGTAACGTTTCCCCATCTAAATGTGTCTAATAATCAATAAGTGTATAATAACTATTAAAGCGTATAATAACTATTAACTATAAACAAACATGAGGCAACTTAAAATTGCTACCCAGATCACCAACAGGGATTCACAGGCGGTAGAAAAATACCTGCAGGAAATCTCTAAAATTGGTATGATCACCCCGGAAGAGGA
>DATCWN010000537.1:0-8589 GCA_036566285.1 Hanamia sp. | reverse complement strand
AAAGCGCCTGTTGCAGAACCCTGAATTATTGGTGTATTATCGCCATCGAAACCGTAAGAAGTTAACAACTCGCGAATTTCCATTTCCACTAACTCCAAAAGTTCGGGATCATCTACCAAATCTACTTTGTTCATGAAAACCACAATACGTGGTACACCTACCTGGCGAGCCAAGAGTATGTGTTCTTTCGTTTGAGGCATAGGGCCATCTGTAGCAGCAACCACTAATATAGCACCATCCATTTGCGCAGCACCTGTAATCATGTTCTTTACATAATCCGCGTGACCCGGGCAATCTACGTGAGCGTAATGACGATTAGCTGTTGCATATTCTACGTGAGCAGTATTAATAGTGATACCCCTTTCTTTTTCTTCAGGAGCGCCATCAATATCAGCATAGTTCCTTTTTTCCGCTAAACCTTTTTTAGACAAAATATCGGTTATAGCGGCGGTTAACGTGGTTTTACCATGATCCACGTGACCGATAGTACCAACGTTAACGTGGGGTTTATCCCTTTTAAAATTCTCTTTTGCCATTTTATTTGTTTTTAATTTATGTTTTAAAAATTTCCATCCATTATCTTATAGAAAAACGGACCATTTTAGTTTGAGCGGAAGACGAGTCTCGAACTCGCGACCTATAGCTTGGAAGGCTATCGCTCTACCAATTGAGCTACTTCCGCTTATTATTTATTTTACAAGTTCAATTCTTAAATCACTTGTTAACTTCCAAAATCTTATTGAGCTGTTGATGAGAATTGAACTCACGACCTCTTCCTTACCAAGGAAGTGCTCTACCCCTGAGCTACAACAGCTTGAAAGAAGTCAAAAACTATTTCAAATAACTCTCAATATAATTTCAAATAACTCTCAATAAATAAAATATACCGTGGGCAGAGTAGGGTTCGAACCTACGTACTCGTGAGAGAACAGATTTACAGTCTGTCGCCTTTAACCACTCGGCCATCTGCCCAACTGAAATTGCAATTTTTAGATTCACAAACTCAGAGTCTAAATCCTAAGAGCCAGTAGAGGGATTCGAACCCCCGACCAGCTGATTACAAATCAGCTGCTCTGACCAACTGAGCTACACTGGCACTTGCCTTCAGTTTTAAAATGAACTTTTCCCAACAAAAAACCCATAAGGCTATTTTTTGGGAAGGCAAAGGTAATGGAAAATGTTTAATGGAAAAATTTTGAAAAGAAAAATTTGCAACCATTTTATCTAGCAAATTGGGATTCTTTTTCTTTTTAAAAATGGGAGAAAAAAAAGGGTCTATAAAACGAAAGGCTCCCTGTAAAAAGGAGCCTTTGCATGAGTCTTTAAAGTATTCAGGCTATTATTTTTTCTTTTTTTCTTTTTATTTGAGTGATTACAGAATCCAACGCAATATCAAAACTTTCTTCAAACGATTTTGATGAATGCTTTACAAAAAACTGATGCCTGGGAACATGCACCTGTATTTCAGCAATCTTGTCTTTAATCTTGTGTACTACATTGTCCAATTTTAGATACACATCCACCTTAGTGATACGATCATGAAACTGGCCCAGTTTTGAAAGCTTTGTTTCAATATAGGAAACCAGTTTTGAATCTGCAGCAAAGCGCTGTGTTTGAATGTTTACGTTCATAGTAGTCCTAAGTTTTAAAAGTGAAATAATAATTATAAAGAGGTAAAATGATAGTGGCATTAGCAAGTAAGAATTTAGAGGTTATCATCAATAATTGCCGGAATGAAGTTACATTTTCAAACGCATCTTTCAAAAAGAATATTATATAGGATTGCGATTATTTTTTATGACCTGGGATGAGCCAATTTATACACTTCTTTCAATCTTTCTATCGTATTGTGGGTGTAGATCTGAGTGGCCGCAAGGCTACTATGCCCTAACAGTTCTTTTATTGCATTTATCTGCGCTCCGTTATTAGACAGATGAGTGGCAAAACTATGGCGCATCACATGAGGACTTTTTCTTTTAATAGTAGACACTTCTCCCAGATATTTTTTTACCATATTGTAAACATATTTTGGGTAAAGTATTTTTCCTTTTTTGTTCACCAAAAGAAAACTGTTGGCAGATTCCGGGAATTCTTTTCTTTTCTCAGAAATATAATTATCAATATGCTGAAACAGGTTATTGTTTACAGGAATTAATCTTTCTTTATTTCCTTTGCCCAATACTTTAATGGTGCCAGAACTTTTATTTACATCTTCCTCTTTTAAATAGATCAATTCACTAAGCCTTATTCCTGTTTCATATAAAATTTCGAATATTAAATAATTTAGTTTGCCTTCCCATGTATCAGGAAAAGATATTTCGTGGAATAATTTATTTACATCTTTTTCTTCTATAAAAGAAGGAAGTTTTCTGCTGACTTTTAGAGAAGAAGTGGTGGACAGGGGGCTTGCCACCACGTTTTTCAATTTTAGCTGGTATTTAAAAAATGATTTCAGCGAAGAAATTTTCCGGTTGATAGTTCTAGAAGCCATTTTTTCTCCTTTTAAAGTGGCAAGCCAGGAACGAACCATCGGTGTAGATATTTCTGCGAGGTTAGTAGTTTGATATTCTAAAAATATGAAATCAAAAAAGGCGGTTAAGTCTGTACTGTAAGAAACAATAGTATATTTTGAATACCGCTTTTGAAAAGCAAGATAATTTAAGAATTCCTGTATGGGATATGTTTCAGGTATAGGCATAAAAAAACCGGTAGCTGTAAAGTTAAGCTATCCGGTAAGAAGATTATATAGACGAAATTATTTAAATTTCAATTTTACCACTGGCTATTTGCTGTTTGTAAACAGCTTTCAACACTTCACCCCTTCTTCTTATAGAAGGTTTCATAAAAGACTGGCGTTCGCGAAGCTGTAATAAAGTACGGCTTTTTTCAAATTTTTTCTTGTACTTTTTAAGCGCTTTATCAATATTTTCGCAATCTTTTGAATCAATAATCAGCATAAAATTTCCTTTTGTATTTTTTTAGGAGTGCGAAGATAAAGTAAATATTTAAATTTAGCCACTCAAACTGATGTAATTTTCTTAAATGATCATAAATAAAATAAAATAGTATCACAATGTTTACAGGAATTATTGAAGATACAGGAGAAATAAAACAAATTTCAATTGAATCTTCAAATCGTGTTTTCTTTATAAAAAGCGAGCTCGCCTCTCAATTAAGAATTGATGAAAGTGTAAGCCACAACGGCGTTTGCCTTACCATAGAAGATATAAAAAAGGACATTTACCGGGTAACTGCCATACACGAAACTTTAGAAAAAACCAATGCAGGACTGTGGAATCCCGGAGAGGTTATAAACCTGGAACGCTCCATGAAAATGAATGGCCGCATTGACGGCCATATTGTTCAGGGCCATGTGGACGGAACAGCCATTTGTACTGAAAAAAAAGATAAAAACGGCAGCGTGGAGTTTTTATTTAGTTTTAATGAATCATTTGCACCATTAATTATTGAGAAAGGTTCTGTATGTGTAAACGGCGTTAGTTTAACTGCGTTTAATGTAAGCCGGAATTCATTTACGGTAGCTATTATTCCCTATACTTTTTTACATACAAATTTTAAAAGCTTAATGGAAAATGATATCGTGAATATTGAATACGATATACTGGGCAAATATGTAAACCGTATGTTCAGCCTGCAAAAGAAATAATAAAATGACTACCATAACACTAAAACGTCTTTACAATTTTGATATCCTTGTACCAAAAATTTCTTAGCGGAACTAAAACCGGTAATACTAACTTTCCTTTTTTTTTACTTGCCATTACCTGGCTTTTGATGCAAATTCTTTTTTACAGGCAATACGGAATTGTAACCGACCTCGAAGCAGTTAAATACATTAATGAGGCGAATCATTTTTTGGCTACCGGAAAATATTCTTCCAACAATTTTCTTTTTTATTCAACGCAAATAATGCTCATCGCATTTTGCTTAAAGCTAAAAATAGGTTTCTGGTTTATTGTGTTACTCCAAATAATAGTGAATGCGCTTTCGCTTTTTTGCTTTTATAAAATGGTAAAGCTGATTTCTAAAAATTATTTATTACCATTTTTATCCACTCTCTATTTTTTACTCTTTTATTATTACCATTTATACAACACCTATCTTTTTACCGAATCATTATTTTTTAGCTTCTCCGTTATATACACTTACTTTCTTTTTACAAGAGATAAATTAGATTTTAAAAACGGTTTAATCATTCTACTATTTCTGAGCTTATTATATTTTACACGGCCCACTGGCATTTTTTTTATACCAGCAACTTATCTTTTTTTAATCATAAAATTTTTTCCAAAAAAAGCGTTTACAATTGTTTTAGTAAGCACTGTTTTCGCAATTACAGGTTTGTTTTTTTTGTTTAATTATTCGCTTGGTAGCGGTGGAGAGTTCAATTTTTTATTACCTTATCAAAAGGAAATGATTATTTGCGGTGTTCCAACAATACTGTATTCTCACAACATTACAATCCCTGTGGAAAGGAATTCTTTCCAGGGATTATTCTACCTCATTACTCATCATTTTGATTTATTTTTCACTTTATCTATAAAAAGATTGTCTGCGTTTTTTGGCGTTTCACGAACCTATTATTCTCTTTTTCACAATATTTTTGTTTCGGTTTATTTTTATTCTATCTATTTAATAATACTTCTTGGTATTATAAATTTATTCAAAAAAAATAAAGCAGAAGTCTGGTTTTTGATAACCAATATCGCGCTCATGGCCATTACAGTAATGGTATCATGCGATGAGTGGCACGGCAGGTTCATCTTATCCCTGTTGCCGTTTTTTTTATTGTTGGCAGTAATATCTATCAATAATTCAAAAAGAATGTCTCCTCATTGATGCTTCACGCCTATAAAAATAATAGAGCGATGATTACAGGATTTATTCAGAAACCTTACTCGTCATCCGTATCACCGGAATGATCATTTCTTCCAAACTTACACCTCCGTGCTGAAAAGTGTTTTTATAATAATTAGCAAAGTGATTATAATTATTAGGATAACACAAATATCCATCCTGGCGTGCAAAGATGAAAGAGGAATTTACATTAGGCACCGGCAATCCCGCTTGCCGCGGATCACGAAAAGCAAGTACTTCTTTGGCTTCATAATTTAAATTGCGCCCATGTTTATAGCGCAGGTTGGCGGTAGTTTGTTTATCGCCCACCACTTTATGAGGATTGTTTACCCGCACGCTTCCATGATCAGTAGCCACAATCAGATTTATTTTTTTATCTGCAACTTTTTTCAATGCCTGATGCAAAGGAGAATGCTCAAACCACGATGCAGTAAGGCTTCTGTAGCTTACTTCATCTGCAGCTAATTCTTTAAGCACTTCCATTTCGGTGCGTGCGTGACTGAGCATATCTACAAAATTGTAAACGATAATATTAATATCATTGCTCAAAAAGTTATGCATATTATCCACCAGCTTTTGTGCATCCTGGTGGTTGGTAATTTTTGTATAGGAATATTTCAGGTCTTCTTTACGAAGCTTTTTTAATTGTGCTTTAAAAAATTGTTCTTCAAATAAATTTTTACCGCCTTCCTCATCATCATTTTTCCATTCAACGGGAAATTGTTTTTCAATTTCAATAGGCAGCATTCCTGCGAAAATGGCATTGCGGCTATATTGTGTAGCGGTGGGCAAAATAGAATAAAAAGTTTCTTCTTCCTGTATGCGAAAGTTTTCTGCAAACAAAGGTTGAATGGTTTTCCATTGATCAAATCTTAAATTATCAATCAAAACAAAAAATGTGGGCGTACCTTTTTCAACATGAGGAAACACTTTAAACTTCATTAGCGAATTACTCATGATGGGTGCATTAGCAGCAGGATTGGTAACCCACTCAGAATAATTTTTTGAAATAAATTTAAAAAAATCGGCGTTGGCTTCATTCTTTTGTGATTGAAATACCTCCCTCATTTCGGGGCTGTCGCTTTTTTTCATTTCAAGTTCCCAATACACCAGTTTCTTATAAATTTCCATCCATGCCTTGTAATCGGGATTATCACTAAGCGCCATAAATAAATCCCTGAATTGTTGCTGATAAGAGGAAGTGGTTTTTTCTGCAACCAGTCTTTTATTGTCAATTATTTTTTTCAGCGAAAGCCATACCTGGTTTGGGTTCACAGGCTTTATTAAATAATCTGTTATTTGAGATCCTATTGCCTCATCCATCAGGTTTTCTGTCTCATTTTTTGTAATAAGCACAATTGGGATTTGCGAATTGATCTCTTTAATTTTCTGCAAAGTTTCCAGCCCGGTGATGCCAGGCATGCTTTCATCCAAAAGCACTACGTCCACAATATTCTCTTTTACATAATCCAAAGCATCATGCCCATTACTTAACGATTTTACATCGTACCCTTTGTTTTCCAGAAACATGATCTGAGATTTTAAACTTTCCATCTCATCATCAACCCATAAAATTTTAGCTGTATTCATTTATTTTTTAACCCCTATCTTTTTCTAAAGAATTTTATTTAGCATTTATTTTGAAGAACCTATCGTACAAATATAATTTATTCCCCCTCCAAAAATTATCTTTGCAAACAGAGCAAAATCATTTTAACAAATTAGAGAATGGCATTCCGAAAAATCATTAATGACCCCGTGTATGGTTTTATTACGATTGATGACGAGCTCATTTACAAAATAATTTCTCATCCTTATTATCAGCGCCTTCGCAGAATTCATCAGATGGCAATGGCGCATTTGGTATATCCTGGCGCCATTCATACAAGGCTTCACCATTCATTGGGCGCATATCACTTAATGTGCAATGCGCTTCATGAATTAAACAGCAAAGGCGTTTCCATTTCAACTGAAGAAGAACAGGCAGCTAAAATCGCGATCCTGCTGCATGATATAGGCCATGGACCCTATTCTCACGCACTGGAACACACCTTAATAAAAGACAGCAGCCACGAGGAAATTTCTTTATGGATCATGAAGAAAATGAATGAAGAACTGAATGGAAAAATAAACATGGCTATTGACATTTTTACAAACGCTCATCCCAAAAAATTTCTTCATCAATTATTGAGTGGGCAATTGGATGTAGACAGAATGGATTACCTGATAAGGGATAGTTTTTTTACCGGCGTAAGCGAAGGCGTAATCGGCTACGACCGCATTATTAAAATGCTTACTGTTCATAATGGAGAATTGATGATAGAGGAAAAAGGCACCCACTCTATAGAAAAGTTTTTGGTGTCGCGAAGGTTCATGTATTGGCAGGTTTATCTTCATAAAACGGTTTTGTGTGCAGAAAAAATGCTGGTAAATATTATTAACAGAGCAAAGCTTATTAAAGCGCAATCGCCTTCTGATGTTTTAAATATTTTTTTAAATGAAAAATATCTGGAAACCGGAATTGAAAATAACCTGGAGCCATTCTGCCTTCTTGATGATTATGATGTTCTTTTCGCAATCAAATCGTGGATCCACCATCCGGATAAAATATTATCCACTCTTTGCAAGAACCTGATTAACCGGAATCTTTTAAAAGTAAAATATTCAGGAGTGGAAATACCTGAAAAATTTATCAAAGAAAAAAAAGCGCTCGCTATGCAATACCTCAATATTAATGAAGAAGAAGCGGGCTACCTTGTATTTTCCGGAGAAGCGCAGAATAAAACCTATAGTAAAGAAGATGAGCACATCAATATTCTTTTTAAAGATGGCTCGGTAAAAGATATTTCAGAAGTAGATAACGCACTCATTAATCAAAGCCTATTTGGCACGGTGAAAAAATTTTACATTTGTTTTCTGAATATGAATTACCTACAATAATGTAATTTTAAACTTTTTAAAAAAGATATTATAAACCCAATGCAGTTTACAGCAAAACAAATAGCAGGACTTATTGAAGGGAAAATTGAAGGTAACCCTGAAGTTGCTGTATCTTCCTTTGGGAAACTGGAAGAGGCCACAGAAGGGCAGCTTGCTTTTCTTGCCAATCCAAAATATGAAGAGTTTCTGTACTCCACCAAAGCCTCAATTATTATTGTAAATAATTCATTGGAGCTTGAAAAGGAAATAAATGCCACGCTTATTCGGGTACCTGATGCGTATTCCTCTTTCGCCGTTCTCCTGACTGAATATGCAAAAATTGTAAGAGAAAATCTTACAGGAATTCAACAGCCGGTTTTTATTGATGCCACTGCAAGAATGGGCGAAAATGTTTTCATAGGAGCTTTTTCATATCTCGGCGAAAATGTAATCCTCGGAAATAATGTAAAAATATATCCACAGGTTTATCTGGGAAATAATGTAACTGTTGATGATGGTTCTGTTTTGTATCCGGGTGTAAAAATTCATCATGATTGTGTGGTGGGGAAAAATGTGGCCATACACGCCGGCTCCGTTATTGGTGGCGATGGTTTTGGATTCGCACCTCAGCCTGATGGGAGTTTTAAAAAAGTACCTCAAATAGGAAATGTAGTGGTAGAAGACAATGTAGAAATAGGCGCTAATTCTTCAATTGACAGAGCCACTATTGGTTCTACCATGATACGTTCAGGCGCCAAACTTGATAACCTTATCCAAATAGCTCACAATGTT
>DATCWN010000248.1:0-3344 GCA_036566285.1 Hanamia sp. | reverse complement strand
ATTTCCCGGAATGGGCCCGAAAGAAATCATTATTTAATTGAAGACAAAATTAATTAGTAATTAGCCAATGTGCTGATTAGCTAATGAAACCAATAACTTTCAACCTTGAACCATCAACTTTGAACGATTAACCTTGAACCTTGAACCATCAACCTCCAGCTCAAAAAATAATTATCATTGGCCCCGCACATCCTTTGCGGGGCGGCGGTATTGCTACATTTAACGAGCGGCTTGCCAAAGAATTTATTGACGAAGGATTTGATACCACCATCTATACCTTTTCTTATCAATATCCATCATTTCTTTTTCCGGGCACCACACAATATTCATCAGAGCCGGCGCCGAAAAATATTCCGATTAAAATTAAAATCAATTCTGTAAATCCTTTCAACTGGATCAAAGTTGGGAATGAACTAAAGAAACTAAAGCCGGATGTAATTGTGGTAAGGTATTGGCTGCCTTTTATGGGGCCATGCTTGGGAACCATTTTGAGAAGGGTTAAAAAAAATAAGCACACAAAAATTATTTGCATCGCGGACAATATCTTCCCGCATGAAAAAAGGCCGGGAGATAACTTATTTACCAAGTATTTTTTAAAACCGATTGATGGCTTCATTACCATGAGCCAGAAAGTGCTTGCTGATCTTAATCAGGTCACAAAAAATAAACCTGCGCAATTTGTCCCGCATCCTTTGTATGATAATTTCGGTGAAAAGATCAGTAAAGAAGAAGCAAGAAAACATTTACAGATCTATGGTGAAGTGCACGTGCTTTTATTTTTTGGCTTCATTAGAAAATACAAAGGACTGGATATTTTATTAAGGTCAATAAAAATTTTAAACAATGAATTTGGTGTAAAAAATTTACGCCTTTTAATAGCCGGAGAATTTTATGAAGAAGAAAAAAATTATGAAGCATTACTAAATGATCCTGCTATAAAAAACAACCTGATTCTGCACACTCAATTTATTTCCAATAGTGATGTAAAATATTATTTATGCGCTGCAGATTGCGTGGTGCAACCTTATCGCAATGCCACACAAAGCGGCGTTACTCCCCTCGCCTATCATTTTGAAATCCCAATGATTGTTACTAATGTCGGTGGTTTGCCCTCTTTGGTTCCTGATAAAAAAGTGGGATTAATTGCTGAACCCAATGCAGAAAGTATCGCAGAAAAAGTTATCGAATACTTTACTCTGGGAGAAAATTATTTTTTGCCTTATCTGAAAGAAGAAAAGAAAAAATATACCTGGAAAGCAATGGTGGATGCTATTTTAAATTTAAAATAGCATCCTTATACGTAATAATATTAATTACGTAACTTTATAAAAAGTAAGCCATGAAAACTAAATTAACTTTAAACATAGATGATAAAATTATAGCGAAAGCAAAGAGAGCCTCTGCCAAAAGAAAAGTGAGCCTTTCATCTGTAGTGGAAGAATATTTAGAAAAGTATTCAAGAAATTTTTCGCCTTCAAAACAAAAAAGGAGCGAACCATCTTTCTTAGATCGCATCCGAAAATATACTCATCCGGTTGAAATATCAGATGAGGAAATCGAAAAACTTAAAGAAGAGTACATTAAGGAAAAGCATGGCCTATAACATTTTTTTAGATACTAACATCATTATTGACCTCTTAATGGAAAGAAAGTATGAATTAGAGGCAATCAATGAAATATTTAAGTTAGCAGGAAACGAGATTATTACTTTGAATATTTCTGAAAGTGTTATTGCCACAACCTTTTACATCCTTCGAAAAGAAAAAAGAATTGATCCTTTATCAGCCTTCAGAGAAATGTGTAAAATCGTAAACACAGTTCCTTTCTCAAAAGACATTTTATATTATCCTCTCGAAAAATATAAAGATATTGAAGATGGCATTTTATATTTTTTGGCATACAAAGCCAAAATGAATTATTTCATTACAAGAAACGTAAAAGATTTTATTTTCCTTTTCCCTTCATTACCCGTAATGACCCCAACCACTTTTTTAAAGGAAATTTACTTCAATGATTTATCGCAGTAAAGCTCCGCTACGCATCGGGCTTGCAGGTGGTGGCACCGATGTAAGCCCTTACAGCGACCAGTTTGGCGGCGCCATTTTAAATGCAACGGTTTCACTTTTTGCGTATGCCCATATTGAACCATTAGAAGAAAATAAAATTATTGTTCAGGCTTTGGACCGAAAAGAAGAACAGCATTTTGAATGGACAAAGGAATTGCCTGTTGATGGTAAATTAGATTTGCTAAAAGGAGTTTATAATCGTATTCAAAAAGATTATGGAATGCCTACAACAGGTTTTAGGTTATCTACATTTGCAGATGCGCCTGTAGGTTCAGGATTAGGAACCTCCTCCACTTTAGTAGTTGCCATCATTGGTGCATTTGTTGAATGGCTCAAACTTCCTCTGGGCGATTACGATATTGCGCATTATGCTTACCAGATAGAAAGAGAAGATTTAAAATTCGCCGGTGGAAAGCAAGACCAATACGCGGCTACGTTCGGCGGGGTAAACTTTATGGAATTTTATGAAGATGATAAAGTGATCGTAAATCCTTTGCGCATAAAATCCCAGTACCTACATGAACTGGAAAATAATTTAGTGCTTTATTTTACCAATACCAGTCGCGAAAGTGCCGCCATCATTGATGAGCAGGTAAAAAATGTAAACAACAAAAATGAACAAAGCATTGAAGCCATGCATCAATTAAAAGAGCAGGCCCGCATGATGAAAGAAGCTTTGTTGAAAGGAAGATTAAATGAGTTTGGGGAAATATTGGATTTTGGATTTCAACAAAAAAGAAAAATGGCACATAATATCAGCAACAGCTACATTGAAGAAACTTATGAAGCTGCAAAAAAAGCCGGAGCCACAGGAGGAAAAATAAGCGGTGCGGGCGGAGGAGGCTTTATGACATTTTATTGCCCCGGAAATACACGCCACGCTGTAATAGAAGAATTAAAAAAATTCGGCGGGGAGGTAAAAAATTACACGTTCACAAAATATGGGCTGACGACGTGGTGCGCATAAAGGAATTGACCTCGATTTGTATTTATCTTTACAATCAAAAATATAGTATGGAAAAAATAAAAAACATCATTCAATCCTCTATAGACGTAAAGGCGAAAATACTTAGCGATGATAAACTTTTACAAACCGTACAAGATTGCGTGAATATAATTGTAAGCGCTTTTGAAAAAGGCAACAAAGTTTTGTTTTGCGGAAATGGCGGCAGCGCATCGGATGCTCAACATCTTGCAGCAGAATTCAGTGGTAGATTTTATACCGACAGAGATGCGCTTCCGGCTGAAGCCCTGCATTGTAACACGTCTTACATAACC
>DATCWN010000216.1:0-5585 GCA_036566285.1 Hanamia sp. | reverse complement strand
GGTTATGTAAGATCCGAAACAGAACATGGAATTACAACGATTGAATTTTTTCATCCGCAAAGTAATTCGTTGCCCACAAAAATTTTGGATGCGCTGGCATTGGAAATACATTATGCAGGGACACATGATGCCAAGGTAGTGATTTTAAAAAGCGCCGGCGAAGGCGCCTTTTGCGCGGGTGCCAGCTTTGATGAATTGGCTGCTATTGAAAATGAAAAAGATGGCTTGAAATTTTTTATGGGCTTTGCAAATGTGATTAATGCCATGAGGAAATGCAACAAATTTATCATCGGGCGCATACATGGGAAATGCGTGGGTGGCGGTGTGGGCATTGCGGCTGCAATGGATTATGCTATTGCCGTAAAAAAAGCGGAAGTAAAATTGAGTGAGTTGTCAGTTGGCATCGGGCCTTTTGTGGTAGGACCTGTAGTGGAAAGAAAAATTGGGACATCGGCTTTTAGTCAACTATCTATTGATGCTACACTTTGGCGCAATTCTGATTGGGCAAAGAAGAAAGGATTATTTGCTGAAGTGCATGAAGAGTTGGACGACATGGATGATTCCATTAACCGGCTGGCAAATACATTATCCCATTTCAGCCCGGAAGCAATGGCGGAAATGAAAAAGATTTTTTGGAAAGGGACGGAAAACTGGGATGTACTTTTAAAAGAAAGAGCTGCTATCAGCGGTCGGTTGGCGCTAAGTGATTTTACAAAAAATGCTATCGCTTCTTTTAAAATGAAAAGAGAAAAACAAGGTTCTAATTAAAATTATCAGCTCTTAATATATTTTGATTTTGCCGAATTAAAATTCATAATTTATAGTTCTCATTTCACCTCCTTTTTTTCTTTTAGATCGAGAATTAAATTAGCAATCAGCGCTGTCCATCCTGTTTGATGACTGGCGCCTAATCCACGAAGATTGTCTCCGTGAAAATATTCGTGGAAGAGAACCAGGTTGCTGTTTTCTTCTTTTTTATAAAACCAGTTGTCCGATCCGTTGGTTGGCCTTTCACCCTCCTCATTTTTTTCAAAAATATATAAAAGCCTTTTCGTGATTTCGGTGCCCACTTGGGTAAGATTCAAAAAATTGCCTGAACCTTTTGGACATTCTACTTTTACATCATCTTCATAAAAATATCCGAAGCTATTCATGGCATTTATGAAGAGGTAATTTATGGGCATCCATACCGGGCCGCGCCAATTGGAATTGCCGCCAAACATGCCGGAAGTAGAATCGCCCGGATCATATTGAATAGAATAACTGCACCCATTAAAATTTAAAGAGTAAGGATTTTTTTCATAAAATTTTGACAGCGCCCTTATACCGCCGGGCGATAAAAATTCTGTTTCATCCAGCAGTTTATCGAATAAAAATTGCAATCTTTCTTTTGAAACCATCGAAAGCAAAATAGATTCATCATCGCTTTTTTCCTGTCCGGGTAAATACAAATGATTCGTTTCACGGTAATTTCGAAACCATTGCATGCGTTTGGTAAAATCGGGTAGTTTATCGAACACTTCTTTTTCAATAACCGTTACGGCAAATATAGGCGAAAGGCCTATGATAGATCGTATCTTCAAAGCGAATGGGTCTGAATTATTTAGAGAAAGCACGTCGTAATAAAACTTATCTTCTTCATCCCACAACCCAAGCTGATTGAGCGCTTCGGCAATGATTACAAAATGTTCGTAAAATTTGGTGGCTGTGTCTTCAAATGAAATATCGTGTATGGCAATTTCAAGAGCGATGTTCATCATATCCAGCGCGTACATTCCCATCCAACTTGTGCCATCGGCTTGTTCCAGGATGCTATTATCTTCCAACACCATGCTGCGGTTGAAAAGTCCGATGTTATCAAGGCCCAGAAATCCGCCTTCAAAAATACTATTGCCATCCGCATCTTTCCTATTGATCCACCAGGTAAAATTGATGATCAGTTTTTGAAAAATAGTTTTGAGAAAAACAATATCTCCTTTCCCATATAATTTTTTTTCAATCTTGTAAACCTGTAGGGCGGCAAAAGCATGTACCGGCGGATTTACATCACCAAAATCCCATTCATACGCCGGCAATTGCCCTTGCGGATCCATGTACCATTCACGCATAAGTAATATTAATTGATGCTTCGCAAAAAGCGGATCAATTATCGCCAGGGTAATACAATGGAAAGCCGTGTCCCATGAGGCATACCAGGGATATTCCCAATTGTCGGGCATTGACAAAATATCCTGGTTCTTTAAATATTTCCAGCGATGATTACGGCCATTTTTTCGAGCCTCTGAATCAGGAGAAATGCCATCGCTGGTATAAAGCCATCTATCCACATCGTAATGATAATATTGTTTATTCCAAAGAAGTCCGGCGAGGGCCTGGCGTTGAATATTTTTTTGATCTTCATTGCAGGCAGCCGGATGAATGCCTTCATAAAAATCATCCGCTTCTTTTTTTCTTTTTTCAAAAATTTTTTCAAAATCTTTTGGAAAAAAATCTTCAATTTTTTTGCTGCTAAGACGAAGAAAAATTTTTTGAGATTGTCCTGGCTCAACTTCAAGATGATAAACAGGTGAGCATTTGGTGCCTTCTTTTTTATCTTTTAATTTTTCAAAATCCTTTCCGGTAATAATGGCCTCATGAAAAGCATCTTTTACAAATTCAGTGGTATTTGACCGGTTATAAAGTCTTTCAAAATTGGTCTCATTTTCTGTAAAAAGCACATCATTTGTTGGCTGAAAATATAAATAATAACTGCCCAGGGAATGGTGTTGCGCTATCACCGATTGGTTATTGATGAAATGAATAGAAGGCTTATTATTTTCCCCTTCATATTGCCAGTTGTTATAAAACCAAAACGTTGGCAAAATAGTTACGGGCGCTTTTTCATTGCCACGGTTTACCACTTCTATTTTTATATAAATATCTTCGCTATTGTTTTTGGCGTATTCGATGTAAACGTCAAAATATTTATCATCATTAAAAATACCGGTATCCAAAATTTCGTATTCCGGCTCACGCTTATTCCGGTTTTTATTTTGTTGCAATAAATCCAGATACGGATATTCCTGCTGGGGATATTTATACAGAAACTTCATGTAATAATGTGTGGGAAGATTATCGAGATAATAATATAATTCTTTCACGTCTTCACCATGATTGCCTTCATGATTTCCTAAACCAAATAAACGCTCTTTCAATATCGGGTCTTTACCATTCCATAATGCTATCGCAAAACAAAGGTGTTGATTGATATCGGAAATGCCACCTAAGCCATCTTCTCCCCAACGATACACACGGCTTCGGGCATGGTCGTGTGGAAAATAATTCCACGCATCGCCATTTTCGCTATAGTCTTCACGAACAGTGCCCCATTGCCGCGCGCTTAAATAAGGTCCCCATTTTTCCAGAGGAACTTTTTTTGTTGCGTTTTCATCTAATCTTTTTTGTTCAGCATTATTAGTTTTTATCATTACTTAGTTTATTATTTTCCTGGCAAAAATGAGGTCAACCATTTGTAGAAAATCCGGGATAAAGCAGCATGCCACCATCAGCAAAGATGGTAGTTCCTGATAAATAATCTGATTCATCGCTTGCAAGCCATACCGCTACTTTCCCAATATCTTCAGGCTGGCCTATTCTTCCGTAAGGTATCAATGTCAATAATTTTTCTAACGATTCCGGTGTGCTCCATGCTGCTTTATTGATGGGCGTTTGAATAGCTCCCGGGCCTATGCTATTCACGCGGATTTTTTTTGGAGCTAATTCCTGCGCCATACTTTTCATCATCATTTCAATACCTCCTTTGCTGGATGCATAATTTACGTGGCCTGCCCATGGAATCACCTGGTGTACACTGCTTATGCAAATAATTTTTCCGGCGGCACAACTTCTTTCTGCTACCACGCCACGTTTTAAAAATTCTTTTACAGCTTCACGCGCGCACAAAAATTGGCCTGTAAGATTTACATTAATTACTAATTGCCAATCTGCGAGGCTCATGTTTTCAATGGACGCATCTTTTTGCAGGCCGGCATTATTTACTAGAATATCTATAGTACCATATTTGGCAATCATCTGCTGAAACATGGCCTGTACTTCGCTTTCATTGCTTACGTCTGCTTTTATGGCAATCGCATTTCCGCCATTGCTTTCTATTTTTTTAACTACCTCATCTGCCACTTCAGGGTGAGTGATATAATTCACTACCACGTTAGCTCCGTCATTGGCCAATGCAATGGCCACGGCCATTCCTATTCCACTGTTGGCGCCTGTTACCAAAGCGCTTTGTCCTTTTAATTTTGGGTTGGGGTTCATTGAAAAATAATTAAATAAAATTTAAAAGTTTAATGGAAATACTATGCCAATAAATTTGTGAATAACATTAGCCTTATTCATTCCAATTTTTTCTTCTTTTTATCGTTATCTCTTTGGCTATCTTTTTGTTCAAATAATTTTTTACATAAAATGGATGCTTATGAAAAATTTATTACTCTTATTTTTTTGCAGCGTTTCGATTTATGGTTTTTCGCAGGTAAACACTGTAATGCCTCCTGAAGCCAACCTGTTTTACACCAATGCCATGAAAAGCATTAGACCTGAAATAAAAAACCTGGTGGAAAACGAGGCGAAAAAATTTAAAGGAAAAGACATAAATGCAGACAGTCTTTCAAATGGGCTAAAAAAAGTTTCTGTGTTAAAAAAATTCAATCAGCGCGAAATAGAAGCGATCACCATTTTGATAATGGTGCAGGTTTCAAAAAATGCAGATGTGGATTTAAAAAACCTGGTGATGAGTGTACGAAAAAATACCAATCAAAACCCATCGGCTTTTGATGAAACGAAACCGATCCTGGAACACAAAAGCAGGATAGCAGAAAATGTTTCCGCAGTGATGAAAAGAATATCTCCTTCCCCTGAGAATGTGATCAGTAATTTGAGATGAGAGACAGCCATGAGCCGTGAGCCTATGTGTTATGATCTTTGAGTTCGTGGTAACTGATCTTGCCTTTTATGCATTCAGTTTCATTATTTTTGCCGCCTATGGCTCAAAAAAAATTGAAACGGTTTGGGGAAATAAAAAAGTTTGCCAATGTACTGGAGTATCCCGAAAATATGAATGGGCAATGGCATACATTCTTTAAAAATAACAACCCGATCATTTTGGAACTTGCGTGTGGCAAGGGTGAATACGCCACAGGGCTTGCGCAATTATATCCTGAGAAAAATTTTATTGGAGTAGAAATTAAAGGAAACCGGCTTTGGGTGGGCGCCAAATTTTCCTTAGACAATCACCTTGATAATGTGGCGTTTTTAAGAACACAAATTGAGAAGATCAATCAATATTTTGATGGTGGGGAAATAGATGAAATTTGGATCACTTTCCCTGACCCGCAATTGCGAATGTCAAAAGCAAAAAAGAGATTAACGCATCCCCGGTTTTTAAGATTGTATCAAAAGATATTAAAAGCAGAAGGGAAAATTCATTTAAAAACTGATTCGCCTGATCTTTATAATTTTACTAAAACCGTTATAGAAATGTACGGCCTTACCCTTATTACCGATTGTGAAAATGTTTATCAGCAAGAGAC
>DATCWN010000010.1:0-3366 GCA_036566285.1 Hanamia sp. | reverse complement strand
AATGTGGCTTCCCGTAAAGTAACCATCAGGAGTAAAAAACATGATCAGTTTTTAGAAGTAAGCTTTCCTCAGTTCAGGCATTTGGGCATTTGGGCCAAGTATGGTACCGACTTTGTTTGCATTGAACCCTGGTTAGGCTATGCAGACACCGCCGGAAAACAGACAGAATTTAAAGATAAAGAAGCCATCCTGAAATTAGAAACGGGAAGTACGTTTGAAACCGACATGATGATTGGTTTTTAATATTTGCATAGAAACTTTTACCGGGCTGCTGCTAATGTCCGCACTAACAGCTTCAGTTTTAAAACAGAAGTAATAAATAATAGCTACTATGACCCAATCCTTTTAAATATCAGGAAAATTGTTGGCAGGTATGCCATCAGCAGCAGGGAAAAAATCTTAGTCTTCATGCATTCTTACACAAAAACTTGTAAGAAACATCTTAAAAATTTCCCTTTATTCAAAAATACTAAAAAGAATATCTATTCGTTTGTATCTTTATATAAGCTTTAAAAACTTATATCGCTACTATGCAACCATTACAGGAAGGAATCAAAAAAGAAATCATTAAGCACCCTTTCATAAACATAGAGATCATTTATGAGGAAGGTAAAACTACCATGACCGCACAGGATGAAGAGTTGCTTGCTTCGTTTATCAGGTTACACGATTTTGAGCTGGAAATGAAAAATACGGTGGAAGAAATGTTCCAGGAAGCTATAGCTCTAAACAAAACCATAGAAGTGCTTTCTGAAGAGTTAAAAAAGGTGCAGGCCACTTTTGATATCTGCGTTGGGCTTGCTGATAAGTTGTCAGACACTTCTTATATTTTTGAAGAAACCAGTTTGGATAAACTAACACAGGCCCGCGGGCAAACTGAAAAAGAATTATTAGAGTACCATAAGAAAATAGTGGAAGTTTATGAAACGTCAAAAGTGCTGCACGAAAAGGTGGTTCAATATCGTGAAGGCAATGAAGACAGGGCAGAGGCTTTATACGATGAATGCAGTACCCTGGCTATGGCTCACATGGCAAATTGGGAAAACAATGCTATCAATTCTGTGGATTTTGACGATCAATTTGATAAATTTCGCGGATACAGAGAAGTAATGGAAACTCACAATGAAAGCAAGATGGACGTATGTACAGAAGCCATGACTAATTATTCCAATCTGAATCTGGAAAGTAACACCTTAGTCAATGTGTGGAATGAATTTACAAAACGCTGTACTCTTTTGACAACAGTAGCCGACCTACATACCAAAGCAACCGGGTTTACTAATAATTAAGGATTTTATTTCCTTGAACCTGAATAACAGTTTTAATACAACACTTCTGGGGATAGATGTGGCTTGTCATCAATTCTCCTAAAAAAAAAGATGAGGCTGTCTCAAAAGGACGGCCTCTTTTAGTTTTTTAGAAGAGATTGCCGGACCAGGATCATTTAAATACTACAGCGCAAGAAACTTGTATTTATATACCACCAATTATTTTCTTGATTTTGCCCCGGATGATAATTATGGCACCATAGACAAACCTGCCATGCTCGATCTGAAGATCAGTAAATAAAAAAGATACCACTCAAGTATTCACCCGGTTCTCCGGTAAATCAGAAAGCAGGACTCAGCCGGAAAATCTATATGGAAATTGGTGCCAGATTTGATGTTAAGTCAATATAGTCTTCATATTGAATGAAATGGAACGAAACAATATAATTATTCTTGTTATAGTTGGTATTGTGTTGATAGCACTTTTTGTTTTTTTAATCTGGAAAAATCAAAAAGATAAAAAGCTACTAAATCCGGATGCGCCCGACTCTGTAGAAGAAACACATATGGACCAAAAGCGGAGGACTCATAACCTAAAAAAATAATTTCATAAAAAAGAACACCTCCTCGGTTCGTGTCCGCAGGTAACTATATACGTGGAAGGGATTAAATTAGTTTCAAACATCATTTTATACTAAGCCGCTAAATTACGCGGCTTTTTTATTTGCTGCGTGGTCTAACACGTATATAGTTACCTGTCCGCACGAACCGAAACCTCCGTAATACAAAAAGTGTCTTGTTCTAAAAGCCAGGATTGGAAATATAATAGTGCAAGAGATTTTACTGGTATACAAGGATTCATTGATTTAAACTATAGTTCACAGTAACAGCACAAGAAGCCCTGGCTGAAGCCACTCCCTTCCTGCGCCAATAAAAGGCTACCCCCCTAATTCACACATTAACCTTGGGAAGGAAAATGCTTACATCGTAAGCCGGGTAAATCAGACCTTGACTATTTAAAATCAATAAACAAACCTTTTCCCTGGAAACGTGGTTTATCCCCTTCAAAGCTTCAATAGAATCTCAATTATTTTGTTAAGATAAAGTAATGATTACACGGAATGCCGGGCATTCCCTATAAGTTTTATTCAGACGTTCCATTCCCTGGAAGTTGCCCTAACGCCAATAGGTTGAAGGTCTGTCAGGCCGCCGCTGTTCAGATGTTTTTCCAGTTCATCGGCATTTTATGAAATAACCAGGATGGTATTGCTTCTTAAATTACAGTTTACGTTCTGACTTCTTATTCATGCGCCTGTTCATTTCATCTGTTATATCCTTAAGAGTATCGGTCCATATAGAAATGATGGCTTCTTGCTGGTTTTGCCCCAACAAGCTGTTATCTACAAATGTTTTGAATTCGCATATATCAAGGTCTTCGTAATAGTTGCCTAATCCCACACCTCCCGCCAGCGGAGTAAAAAGCTGCTGAGTGCCATCTTCACGGGGAAAGTAGCAAGGTATGAGAGCCAGGTTTTTTCTAAAGAAAAATTTTACAAGATCCTCAGGCTTTTCAATAGCAATCATTCCCCGTTCTCTGTAGCGTTTAAAAAAATGTGTGTTGAAATGCATCAATGAGGTAGATTCAGCAGCATAAAAAGGAACGTGCGAAGCCGTTATGCCTATATGGTTATACGAAATAAGATAAGGGACAGCATTTACACCGTTCTTATTGCAGGTAATCGTTATGCGCCAGTTATTTTTGCTTTTAACAGGAAAGAGGATGGTTTCCACAAAATCTTTTCTTCCGTTTCTTATCCATTTACCATGATAAGTAACATTAATGGACTGTAGCTTACTTTTTATCTCGCAGGCAAAATCATTGGATACTGATTTGCTGATTTCGGGCAATGACATAGTGGGAACAATCATGGCGGCAGTTTTTTTATAACGAACCTTATGTAAAAAAATTGTACTTCCTTATCGTCTTATTCTGGTTTGAAATCTTTTTTAAAAATACTACTTCTGTCGCAAAAAAAATATTTATGAAAAAAAATATCTGCTGCTGGTGTCTTCAAACCTATAGGTGTTTTCAGCCGGG
>DATCWN010000571.1:0-4770 GCA_036566285.1 Hanamia sp. | reverse complement strand
TAATTATTTACCGAATCAATCTGTTTGTAATCTTTCAGAAAGATTTCATAGCCACCTATTTGCTCCGGCGACCAATCGTTCAGCCGCTGGATTAATTTGAGATCGCCGATGCAAAAATTGTGGTCGTATTCATCAATACCGGTTTTAAATATCCCCGCTATTTTCAATTTCCTCGCACGTTGGCTTCCATCACTTTGAATAAATAAAATAATAGCGCTGTCTCCTACATTGGCTTCAAGCTGGTTGGCTGTGTATGCCGAAATATTAATGTCTTTACTATAGCCGCTATCCGTAAACGAGACCCATTTTCCTTTTACTAAAAAAGGCTGGATGCGGTTGAAATCAAAACTGCTGTCAACTCCTTTCATCAGCACGCTTTCAATATCATCTTTATAGCGGATGATAGCCGATTTAGTGGCATACCGTTCTACATTTTTTACCTGCGGCATGTCTTTCAAAAAAAGTTCCAGCGTATCATTTTTTTCTATCGGGGTTTCCTCAGCGATGTTGGCCTGTGCCATTACGTTTTGCTGCACACGGATGTGGCCCCAGAAACTAAAAACTTTGTTGCTGATTACGTTTTGAAAACCATTAACAAAACTTAATGCCACTATCATTACCGCAACGCTTATCATTGTGGCGGTAATGGCCAGCCCGATTATAAAACGTGAAAAAGTTTTTTGGCGATTGAAGGCAATTCTCCTGGCAATAAAAGATGAAACATTCAAACGATGTAAATTTGATAATCTTGTAAAACTAATTTTTTTAAAACATTTAAATGAAATTGATAAAAGGTATTATTGTTAGCATCCTGTTTTTCTCATTTTCTTTTTCCTCCTTGTATGCCCAAAGTGCTGACAGCATTTACAGAAACAATATAAAAAGCCCCCGGCTATACAATTACGGCAATCAGCTTTCTATGCCCGTTATTAACCTGAACAGCAACGACCAGGTAGAACTGCATTTTGATGACCTGGATGCTGATGTAAAATATTATTATTACACTTACCAGCTTTGCAATAACGATTGGGCGCCGGTAAATCTCAGCCAGTTTGATTACCTGAAAGGATTCACGCAATCAAGAATTACCAACTACCGTTTTTCATCCATCGCTTATACCAGATATACGCATTACCAGGCGCTGTTGCCCGACAGAAGCAGCTTCCCCACCAAATCCGGAAATTATTTGCTGAAGATTTATTTGAATGGAGACACCTCTCAACTGGCTTTTACAAAAAGATTATTAGTAGTAGAAAATAAGGCGGTCATCATGGCAAAAGTTACGCAGCCCTTTGCTCCTGAATTTTTCAGGACACATCAGAAGGTTCAGTTCCAGGTGGACATCAAAGGATTGCAATCCTTTGATGCGAGCCGGCAATTGAAAGTGGTAGTTTTGCAAAACTTTCGCTGGGACAATGCGATGAAAAACCTGCAACCTGCATTCATCCGCGGCACCACGCTGGAATATAATTCTGAGAGCAGCGGTATCTTCCCCGGCGGCAAAGAGTGGCGTTGGCTGGATCTCAGGGATTTTCATTTGCAAAGCGACAGGGTGCAAACGGCCAATTACAATAAGAATTCTACGGATATTTTTCTGCGCCCGGATGGTCCGCGTGGAGCGCAGCGTTATGTGTATTACCGCGATCTCAACGGCATGTATTCTATGGAAGCCATACGCGGTATCAATCCTTTTTGGGAAGCGGATTATGCCACAGTTTATTTTTCTTTTGTGCCGCCTAACGGTGCCGCCTACACGAATAAAGACATCTATCTTTTTGGACAGCTAACCAATTACAACCTGGCCGACAGTCTGAAAATGAATTTCAATGCTGCAAAGGGAATTTACGAAACCCATCTTTTCATGAAGCAGGGGTATTATGATTATACTTACCTGGCAGTTGATAAAAATAATGCTGCATCCCGTGAAGATTTAGATGGAAATTATTATGAAACAGAAAACCTTTACACCGTTTTGGTTTATTACAAATCGTTCACAGGGCGTTCTGATGAATTGATTGGCGTGGCCACTTTTAATTCGAGAACAGACCAGCCGGGGTTGAGTTTTTAAAGCATTTTTCTGTAGAAAAAAAAGCTGCCCTTTTGAGACAGCCTTTATTTAACCAATATACAAAACTACAATCGTGAGAAAAACAGAGTAACTACTATTTTTTAATCGGCTTTATACAATTTATTTTGAACCATACTTCCATTATAAACGGCCCTTAATACATACATACCCGTTGGCAGCTTACTTACATTATCAAGCACTGCCTGAGAATTGCCTTTGGAAATCTGCACACTTTTTTTGCTGACCACCCTGCCAAATACATCGAATAAATTAAGTACCACCATTCCGTCTTCAGGAATAAAAATGTCAACTTTCAAATTATCTTTAAAAGGATTTGTCGTTGAAATTTTAAACGATGCGTTTTTATTATATAAAACAATGGCTTTGGAATATTTTTGATCGTTTACATTATTGCTGATCAGTTTTAACCGGTAATAAACTACGGACGAAACTGTACCCGGATCGTTATAAATATAATTAGCTCCATTCTGGTCATTGCCAGAAGCGACAACTCCGGATTTATAAAAATTGATGCCATCAACGCTTTTTTCAATCTCATACTCTTTAAGATTTGTTTCATTTTGAGACACCCATTTTAAGGTAGCTTTATCATTCGCAACCTTTCCACTAAAGCTTAAAAATTTGGCTTCCAATACGCTGCAATCCATATTATACACTTTCAGAAATACCTTCTGGCTGTTACCTACAGCACAATTTGCATCACTCAGATTGGGAAACGTAGTTGCCACTTTCAGGCGATAGGAGCTTCCACTGTCGGCCGCTACCGGAACAAAAGCGTAATCCGCCACATATTCCCACAATCCATTTTTGAGCACCGGTGTTTTTGTTCCGCACACGCCGATACTTGTCCATGTAATTCCATCGGTAGTTTTTTCCCAGCAAAAATTAGTGTAGTTATTAAAATAACTTCTTACTGTATCACTGAGATGTATGAGCACCCCGGCACAAGCCCGTCCCGTATCACTTGGGTTCATGGTAAGGTTGGGATAACAAGTCGCCAGTTTAATATCATCCAGTACCCAGTCGTTACCACCGCCCCCGGGAGCATTGTTTTTGATAGTAATTTTAAAGCTGGTTTCTGTAGGGCCTGTTTTGTACATGAAACCTCTTTTTACCCACTCCTGGGTATAAGGAATATTGCCAGTGGTATAGTAATCCACATCATTGATAGTAAAGGCAAGATTAGGTTGTACTCCCGGGAGATTGGTTTGGACACTATTCTTGTCTGTACCACATTTACCGCAAATATTTCTTACCCATGCCGAAAACTCGTAGTAAGTATTAGGGCAAACATCTTTAATTACATCCCGGTAGGCCTCCCCCGTAGGATAGGCCGAATTAACTACCAGCATATAGCCGCCATTGGTTGATGCAGCCGTTGGCGGATTGCCTGCAACAGGGTCTGTTGCGCCGGTATGATCTCCAATAATATCCCAAACACCGAATACACGAGCAGTGTTTCCATTGGCACTTGTATTATTGACAATGGAATAATAACCATCATTCGGATTGCTTGCATCCAAATTTACTTTTGTATAACCGGGCACAATAGCGCCTGCTGCGCGGTTTTGTACACTGCCTCTACCAAAATCACTTTCTGCAGTAAAACTGGCGCTGGAAAAATTGATACACAATCCCAGGTTTTGTATAATTTTTATTCCTGCATAATTAAACCGGAAAGTTTTTTGATCAGTATGGTTTGAACCCGATTTTTTGTAAGTAGAATCGTAATAATAATTGCCCGTAAGATAAATGATATCATCATTGTTTGCAGTTATTACAAGCCGGTAAGCCACTATAAATAAAGTGGTGCCATAGAATTTAGGCAGATCACCCGGGTTAACCGTTCCTCCTCCGGAAGTGGAACCAAAACTTGCCGTAGTAGCACCAGGATTTGAAGCACCGCTTCCTAAATTAACACGCAACCTTGAAGTACCACCTGAGGTAGTATAAACTCCCTTATCATCACTGCCTGCATCTGTATAAGGCCCCAGGAAAGTAAGCCCTTCGTTAGTAATAATTTTGAGTGAGCCGGGAATAAATTGGGTACCGGCACGGATAGTATCTATATAATAAAAGTTGTCGGTTTTGATATCCACTTTTACCAAAGCACGTACCTCAATAGTATCGCCCTGTTCCAGTGTGCCTCCTCCATTATTACGGGTTACATTTTGATAGGTATAGCTAAATGTACGTTGTGCAAAAACTTCCGAAGACGCCAATTGAAAGAAGCCACAGAAAAGAAGTCCTGTCGCAGTCTTTTGTGCTGCCAATAGCTTTCCCAGGAAGACAGGATTATCAAAAAGAACTTTACTGAATTTCTTGGAGTAAAATTTTTCCATACTAAGTGGCTATTAAAACGCTTTGAGAGTCGGGAATAAAGAAGATAACGTGTAAACGTGTATTTTATTTCAAATAACTACCTCCAAATCCCTATCGTGGGAAGGATGTAGGGAAGGTTTTGAGCAAAACCCCAGCGGGGCTGTTGTTGGTGCCTCCGCCAACCGTGCTGATGTTGGCGTCCGCGCCAACATCTTTGTTTGTTGTACACTTTTTGCTAGTTAAAATACACTGTTGTTGGCGGGACGCCAACAGCAGCACGGTTATAAATAAAAATCCATTACACTCATAAACGAACGAATAATGCAAGCACAATTAATCACCTATCAATTAAAAGATAT
>DATCWN010000569.1:0-3372 GCA_036566285.1 Hanamia sp. | reverse complement strand
TTTTATTATAAATTTTCTCATTACCTTTTCTCATTACCGTTTAGACTGAAAATAGAATAAGTATTGTGTAAACTTTTTACGTAACTTGGTAAAATATTTTCCTTTAAATATATTTATATAAAATCGGGATGACATGAGATTTTATATAATCTTTTCCTTTGAATATCGCATTTATTAAGCTGTTTTTGCGGAATAAATTTAAAGAAATAAGGATGGAAAATATAACGAAACAAAATCTTGATTTAGTTCATGTTCAATGTTGTATTTGTGAAGTAGAAGATGCTGTACTTGTTGGCGTAGGTAAAGATTTTGAATACGATACAAGTCCGGATACTTTTTCGGCAATGAGATGCCGTTCATGCGGATTAATTTATTTAAACCCACGTCCAAACGTTTCTGAGTTTGAGAAAATTTACCCGTCCAATTATCACGCTTTTGATTTTTCCAAAAAAGAATTTGGTATTGTTTTTAAAATCCGGGCGCGGCTGGAAGCGAAACGACTTTTAAGTTGTTGTAAGGGTTTGCCTGCAAATGCACGGATTCTGGACGTAGGCTGCGGAGATGGGTTTCATTTGAATTTATTACGTCAATATGGTAAGAAATCCTGGTCGCTTGAAGGAATTGACATAGATAAAAGAGCCGTTGATATGGCCAAAAAATCGGGTTTAACAGTTCATCGTGGTAGTGTAGAAGCCATTGACTTGCCAGAAAATAACTACGATTTGGCGTTTATGATCCAAACCATCGAACACCTGGAAAAACCGGTTGAAGTCTTGCAAGGTATCCAAAAGTTCCTGAAACCTGGTGGAAAACTATTGATCGTTACAGACAATACCGGATCATTAGATTTTAAATTTTCTAAAAAGAACTATTGGGGTGGCTATCATTTTCCGCGTCATTGGAATTTATTTAACCGAAAATCTTTAACTCAATTAGCAGAAAAAACCGGTTTTGAAGTAGACGTTTTTGAGACACAGGTTAGCCCGGTAAACTGGGTTTATACCATCCATAATTGGTTGGTGTGCCACAAAGCGCCGCGTTGGGTTATAGAGAGGTTTACGCTTAAATCGGCCATTTCATTGTCTTTTTTTACAGTGCTGGATATGTTTTTGCAAAAATTAGGCAACGGTGCGCTTTTGCGGGTGATTTTGAGAAAACCCTTATAACTTTTGGATGTGATTTATTTTAGATCTCGTATTAATTTCTCCTCACTTGACTTCTATAAACCTGTTTCAAGTAATTGTTTCACTTTCTTTTGAGTGCGCCAATACACGTCTTCCATAAACATGTGCGAGAATTCTCCGTTGCGACCCACACTTAAAAGGTTTGCAATATTGGTTGATTGCTCAAATTTTTTTCGGTCTTCTTCATACTCTTTGAGAAATACCGGGTATGAGATAGTCGTGCGTATAATATCACTTCCTAAGAATCTTTTCCTTGCATCTGGAATTACCCGTTCAATATTTTTCAAACAAAGTTCTGTCAACGTAGCTTCCTCCATTGACCATATTTCATCTCCTTTTTCACAACCAATATCCACTGTGATAATAGTTTTGCCTTTAGGCGCCAGCCAGGGCATTGAAATCGTTGCCTCTGTAAGGCGAAAAAAAGGAAATTCCTTTTCCGGGAACCACATTACTGTATCGGGCAATAGGTGCCGGCCTTCAAACCGCATATTTATAAATACCATTGGGCGATAGTGAAAATGGGAAGCCCCTTCCAATGCTGTAGTGCCACGTACGAGTTTTGCCAATATATTGGCGGGCGCCGTACTGATGGCTGCAGACACTTTCTGAATTTCTCCTTTTACTTTTATTCCCACTACTTTTTCATTCTCTATAATAATCTCTTCTACAGGTGATTCTAATCTGATAGAATCTTCTAAACCTTCCGCTAATTTTTCACAAAGAGTAGAAATCCCATTTTTCGGGTATACATGCCATACGCCTGCGGTTTCAGGTTTTTCCCGGTTATAACCACAGGCCACAGCATGACCTGTAAGTATGCCTGCAATTTTTAAATAAAAAGTTTTTAAGATACTGCCTCCAAATAAACCATCACCGAGAGAAGCAGATAAGTATTCTGCTGATACCCCCGACCACGCCTCTATGAGGGGAAGGGCTATTTCATCAGCCAGCGCTTTGCCATATTTATTTCGAAACCATTCAGCCGCCGATTCAGGATTCTTACTTTCCCCTAATGCTTTCATTTTATTATTAATCCAACTTAAGGACAACCTGGGTACCACCACTAATCCAAAGGGATAGTTATAGGATTTATTGTGATACCATACTGCTTCGCCATAATGCTTTACTACCGTGCATTCCGAATTTACACCAATTGCTTTAGCGAGGCGATTGGTGATAAAATGAGCGCCGAAATCATGGCTAAATCCGTCTGCATCCTTAAAGCTTATGGCAAGGCCGGCTATCTTTTCACCAGCTTCATAAAGAACAAAAGGAATATTTTTTTTTTGCAAAAAATTAGCGGCGGTTAATCCCGCAATGCCTGCCCCAATTATGGCTATGGGTTTATTTGTATCCATGTGTATTCTTTATTTTTAAAAAAATATAGAATTGGATAAATTTCCCTTAAGAAAAGGGTGGATTTGATGAAGTAATTGACAGGATTTGGGAATTACAGAATTCTAGTTTCAATTTACAATTTTAATTCCTAGTATTAAGAGATTACTCTTTTTTATTAAAATTTATTAGAAAATTTTCGGAAACTTCTATATTTTATAATTTTTGTATTTGTAGTACTTAAGGATTATTAAATTTTTTTTCAACAATTGGGCTTGATAAAAAATTAAGGATCAATTGCTTAATGAAGTAGCCTTTTTATATATGGGGAAATGTGAGAAAAAAAATCTACACTTAGAGTATAAAAACGCTCATTGGCATAAATTTTGACTAGTTTAGGTGTATTTTAAATTTAAAGAGAAAATTGAAAAGTCAGAATTATATGCTTATTAAAAGGACTAATTACTCAAAAACAAAAAAATCTCCGATTGTGAATTGTTTTGCTGCCTGGCATAGTATGGTTTATATACAATATGAATTGTAATTACAAGAAATCTATCAATTATGTTTTAATCATCAGATAAATCAATCCAAAGCCATGAAGTTATTTTTATTACTACCTTTTATTATTTTTGGCCTTAGTGCGAATGCCACTGATTATTATGTTTCTGCCAATGGCAATGATGCCAATAATGGAACTTCGACCTCCACACCCTGGAGGACGTTGAATAAAGTTAATTCCTATTTTAGTTCATTACAACCCGGTGATAGGGTGTTGTTGAACCGTGGTGATGTTTTTTATGGTAGTATAACTGTAAATAAAAGTGGTACTTCCGGTTCACCAATTACT
>DATCWN010000355.1:0-4221 GCA_036566285.1 Hanamia sp. | reverse complement strand
CGGTCAAATACTTTTTTGGTTTCGTTGCCGGTATTATCGGGTAAAAGGTTATAGCGGCCAATAAGCCTACGTGCTGATTGATCGGCATTACCTTGAATTTGCATTTCGTCGGTATCCGTATCAAAAGACGAGTTTACAGTTCTGGTATAGATATCGTTGGTGAACGTAAAGTAAATACCATACGTTGTAAGTTTTGCCTGATCAACTGTATTGAAAAGGTTTTCAGATGAGTAGTCTGACACTGCGGGCGCATCAAGATCGATCAATTTCTTGCACGATAACAGTGAAATAGAAAGCGTAAATAAGTATAAAACTTTAAAAATGATATTTTTCATTGTAAATGATTTTAAAAGATTATGTTCAAACCTCCGATAGCGGAGAAACTACGTGGAAAGCCACTATGATCTACACCTGGTGTAAAGGGCGAAGACCTTCTGGTATTTATTTCCGGATCAAATCCTGAATAGTTTGTAAATGTATAAATGTTGTAAGCAGTAGCGTACACCCTCAAACTTTTGATGTGCATCTTCTGAGCTAAAGCTTTACTGAAGGTAAACCCAAGTGTAATGTTATTTATCCTAAGGAAAGATCCATCTTCAACAGCCCAGGAATGTGTGTATCGGGGTAAACCACCCATCCACTTCCACATGGTGGCATCCTTATTCAGGTTGCGAAGTTCATCGGGATCAGTAACCACCTCTCCGTTCGAATTTACAGTCATCCAGCGATCACGCGATATACCTAGTACGTTTGAATAATCATTGTATGCGGTAGTAAAGATGATCTTGTTTGCATTCAGGATTTTGTTACCCACACTAAAGTTGGCAAAGATGCTAAGGTCAAATCCTTTGTAGCTGAAGGTATTGTTTAATCCGCCGAAGAATTTAGGAGCAGTCCGACCAAGAATGGTGCGGTCATCATCATCATTAATATCTGCATACCCATTAACATCTTTCCCGCCTCCAAGATCTTTAAATTTAATATCTCCGGGTTGTATGGTAGATCTCAAAGTACTCGGTGCCGCTATTTCATTTTTTAGGGTGTATACCTGTGTAGAAGGAGCATAATTGAAATCGTCTACACCGTAAAAACCTTCAGTTACATATCCATAGATCATCCCAATAGGCTCTCCTACTTTCACCAGGTAATCAATGATATTGATGGCGTAATTAGAAGGCGTTAGAAAAGACTCCTGCTTAAAACCGTTCTCATTGTTTAAACCGGTTACGACCGTCTTTGCGAAAGAAATATTAAAGTCGGTGGTCCAGCGAAAGTCGCGTTTGCTGATATTCGCCGTTGACAAAGTCAACTCTATTCCTTTGCTTAATGTACTACCCACGTTTTTGAACTGTGTTGTATAACCGGAATTTGAAGGAATGTTTGCATTTAACAGCAGGTCTTCGGTAGTGTTATGAAACAAATCGACATTAGCAACCACCCTGTTATTGAACAAGCCTACATCCAAACCAATATTTTTGGAGTAAGTAGATTCCCATTTAAGTTCAGGGTTAGCCAGCCGGTTTGGAATTAATGCAACGCTCAGGTTAGTACCGTTCGCTGCATATGCCGTATTGGTAAAAGTGGAGCTGTAGCTATTGTTGGTAATTCTATTGTTACCAGCTACACCATAGCTAAAACGAAATTTAAGATCAGAGAAAACATTAAGATCTTTCATAAAATCTTCTTTATTAGCATGCCATGCGAAAGCCAATGAAGGAAAATTACCCCACCGGTTGGCATTAATAAATTTAGAAGAACCATCAGTACGAAGAGTACCCGTAAATAAATATTTCCCTGAATAAGAATAGAATACACGGCCGAAATAAGACAAAAGTTTATCAGTTTCTACTCTCGATCCTGGCCTTGGAAATTCATTTCCCAGGCCAAGATTGTTGATGCCTATGTCATCACTGTCATACATAGAAGCAAAAACACCTACTGTTTTTAAGTCATTAAATACATATTCCTGTCCCAGTGTAGCATTAATTTGGTGTTTATTATTAAGCCTGGTTTGATAAATAAGAAGGTTGGTGTTGCTGTACTTGGTAGCGTTCAGGAATGAAATACCGCCAAAAGGGCCGCCTGCACTTCTTGTATCGCTGCTTCCAAAAGTATCAAATTCTTCACTTCTATTGGCATCAAGGCTCATTCCACCCATGGTTCTTAAGGTTAAACCTTTTGCTAATATATAATCAAGGCTTAGGTTTATAACCGTATTTCTGTTGTCTTTTAATCGTTGCTGAGCCAAAGCTTGTGTATTGATATTGGTTAATGAAACTTCCGGATCAAAATCCAATTCAAGTAGCTCATCTAAAGAGCCGGTCAAGCCTTGTATAGGCTTGTACATAATTGCATTTTTCAGCTTACCCTTATCTTGAGATCCGGCGGTGCCCGCACCTTTAATGTCGGTTTGCGAATACATCAAGTTGGTACTGAAAGTCATTTTCTCAGAAACTTTTTGATCCAATTTCAATTTGAAATAGTTGCGTGAGTAACCATTGCTTACCAGCAAACCATCTTCATCATCACGAGAATATCCTATTCTGTATTTTGTGGTTTTGGATCCTCCGTTTATGCCTATATTATGGCTTTGGTGGTAGTGGCTACCGCCAAATGCTTCTTCCTGCCAGTCGATACCTTTTATATTCTTATAATTTTCCAACGACTCCCAGGTACCAAGTTTTTGTAAAAACCTATCCATGTTTGCCACACTGGATCTACTACGTTCATATTGATAAACCGCATATTCGTACGGGTTTAACACATCTAGCTTTTTAGCAAACCTTTTTACGCCCGCATAGCCATCGTAAGTAACCTGGCCTGGACCTTCCTTTCCGGACTTTGTAGTAATTAACACTACGCCGTTTGCACCTCTTGCTCCATAAATAGCAGTAGAAGAAGCGTCTTTTAGTATATCAATACGCTCAATGTCCTGAGGACTTACCTGGTTAAGGCCCTCCTCAGAAGGGAACCCATCAATTACATAAAGCGGCGAGTTATCCTGCGATATGGAAGTACCACCCCTTATCTTTATCATGATATCAGCTCCGGGCTGTCCATCAGTTTTTTGAACCTGAACGCCAGCAAGCCTCCCGGTAATGGCCTCGGCAGAACTTTGCACAGGAGCCTTCCTTAATTCAGACCCTTTAATGGCAGAAGAAGCTCCTGTGAGGTCACTCTTCTTCATAGTACCGTAACCTACCACCACTATATCATCTAGGGTGGACTCTTCAGGGTATAGCACTATGTTGATAGAAGAGCTTCCATTAATTTGTACTTCTTGAGAAGTGTAACCAGTAGAAGAGAAAACAATAACATCATTTTTTGTTACAGAAAGAGAAAATTTACCGTTGTTGTCTGTGGCGGTTCCAACTTTACTACTTTTCAAAATAACCGATACGTTAGGCAAAGAATTGCCCTGCGGGTCTTTCACTTCCCCTATAACCGTAATAGTTTGCGCAATGCCCAAAGAAGGAGCCAATAATAAACTAAATAAGTATATTATTCCTCTCCACTTCTTAAAAAAAGGATCTCTGATTTTCATAAATAAAATTTATTAAGGAATTATTGTTTAAACTTTTTATATATAATTATAATTTTGAAAGTAATAAATTGATTTTGATCTAATCAAAGCCATCATTTCCTTTCATTTGTCATCCAGCATGAAATCATATTTATCAGAGCGCCTTCCTTGTCTTTGACTACTCCAGAAACGGGAACAGACTGAGCCAAAGTAAAGGCCGGTACAGGTACTGCAAAAAAAAACATTAGTCTCATTATTGACCTGCAGGTAGAATGTTGCATTTTCAATGAATAGAAATTAAGTGAGCGTTAAATGTTTGGTTATTTGGTATAAAAAACAATATTATGAAGAAAAAATTTCAAAACCTAATTTTTGTCTAAAATATTAATAAAAAAGAAGGTTATGTAAGTTAATAGTAAGATTATTTTTTCAATTTCTTTCATAAAATTTTAAATCAAGCCTAAATTACTTACTAAACCTTATGTTTATTATTAAAACATCCAATTATATTTTGGAACATTGATTATCAATATTTTATCACTTTATATCTAAGCAACATAAGGTGGCCGCTCAAAAATTATGGGGATAGTACAATAGGTAATAGAAATGTATCTTAATTGGTAAAATAAAAAATGGCAATACCCAAAAAGTAATTACCAAAACCGGTACGAATATTTCTAATAAAAACTATTGCTTCA
>DATCWN010000479.1:0-5700 GCA_036566285.1 Hanamia sp. | reverse complement strand
AGCCCTGTTATACGAAGTGCCACACTGCATTTGGAGAATGGAAATACTTTTTTAGTAGAAGCAAAAAACCAGGATGACAAAAATGTATTTATCCAAAAAATAGAATTGAATGGAAAGATTCTTAACCGTTTATATCTTACCCACGATGAAATTATGAAGGGAGGAAAAATAGTTTTTTATATGTCGTCTATGCATAAGGGTTAGGTTGGCATTATTTTCTCATGGTATTTTATAATTTTAATTTTCCTGCGGCCATATCAGAGCTACGGGTGTTGATGCGATACCTGTTTTATAAAAATAAGCGTCATATTTATCTTCCAAATTTCTTTTTCAGTAAACTCAAAGCATCCTCCATACTTTCATTTTTATTTTCAAACTGTTTCGATATACTTTGCCGATGATTCGCCGGATGCGATGGTTGGCTGGAACCTTGGCGGCTATTCGTTTTAGGAGCTTCCTGCGTTTGCTTTATGGACAACGCAATTCGTTTGCGTACTTTATCTACATCCATTACTTTCACCATCACTTTATCATTCAGCTTTAAAACTTCGCCCGGATCACTGATATATTTATAGGCAATTTCAGAGACATGAACCAGCCCATCTTGTTTTACACCAATATCTACAAAAGCGCCGAAACGGGTAAGATTGGTTACTTGCCCCGGAACGATCATCCCCACATGTACATCTTCAATAGAATAAATATTGGCGAACTCAAATGCCTGGGCTTCGTTGCGTGGATCAAGCCCCGGCTTTTTTAATTCTTTTAAAATATCCTGTAAAGTATGCAGTCCAATATTTTCGTCTATGTATTGCTGTGAGGGTATTTTATTTACCATTGTTTCATTGCCAATCATTTCTTTTACCGCAATACCTGCATCCTTTGCCATTTGCTCCACTACCTTGTAAGATTCAGGATGCACGCCGCTTTCATCCAAAGGGTTGTCGCCATTTTTAATGCGGAGGAAACCGGCACATTGTTCAAAAGCCTTTTCTCCCAATCTGGGTACTTTCAATAATTGTTTACGGTTGGTGAAACGCCCTTTTTCTTTACGATAGCTTACAATGTTTTCCGCAATAGAAGGGCCAATGCCGCTTACATAGCTTAATAAATATTTTCCGGCTGTATTTAAATTGACGCCTACAGCATTCACACAACTTACTACCGTTTGATCAAGCTTGTCTTTTAATCTTACCTGGTTCACATCATGCTGGTATTGTCCTACTCCAATACTTTTGGGGTCTATCTTAACAAGTTCGGCCAATGGATCCATCAACCTGCGGCCAATGCTCACTGCGCCCCGTACGGTAATATCCTGGTCTGGAAATTCCTCCCGGGCAATCTCAGAGGCGGAATAGATGGAGGCGCCATCTTCATTCACTAAAAATACCGGCAGGCCTGTTTCTAGTTTTTTTATAAACTGTTCCGTTTCTCTTCCGGCCGTTCCATCGCCAATGGCGAAAGCTTCAATGTCGTACTGTGTTACATACTGTTTTATTTTTTGCTCCGCGTCGGTCAGTTTAAAATTTTTTTCATGAACAAAGATCAGATCAGTCTTTTGTAATTCACCTTTCTCATCCAGTACCACTACTTTGCAACCGGTACGGTATCCGGGATCTATCGCAATGATTCTCTTACTGCCCAATGGTGATGAAAGTAATAGCTGGCGCAGGTTTTCAGCAAATACATTAATGGCTTCTTCATCAGCTTTGGTCTTTAAAGCCATTCTAAATTCACTTTCAAGGCTTGGTTGCAACAAACGATGATAAGCGTCTTTAATAGCTTTCGTAACCTGGTCTGCGGCTTCGTTACTGGCTTTTATAAATAGCTGCTCTATTTTATAGAGCGCCGTTTCTTCTTCCGGCTCTATGCTCATGCGCAAGAAGCCTTCCGTGAATCCACGTAACAAAGCCAGCATTCGGTGTGAGGGAATGGTAGCAACAGGTTCAGAGAAATCAAAATAATCTTTGTACTTCATACCTTCTTCCTCTTTCTCGCTGATGATTTTACTTTGTACGGTGGCTGATTTTTCAAATAGTTTGCGCATCGTAGCACGTACTTCTGCCTCTTCATTTACCATCTCTGCAATGATGTCGCGGGCGCCTTGCAAAGCTGCCTCTGCATCAGGAACTTTTTCATTTATATACTTTTTCGCTTCTGCTGTTGGAAGAATATTTTCTTGTTTTAATAACAACAATGCCAGAGGTTCCAGTCCGTTTTCGCGCGCCGTTTGTGCCTTTGTTTTTCGTTTGGGTTTGTAGGGAAGATAGATATCCAATAACTCATTGAAGGTAGTAGCTGCATTAATTTTTTCTTGCAGAGAATCCGTCATTTTTCCCTGCTCAGTAATTGTTTTTTCTATAAAAGTCTTTCTGTCAGAAAACTCCTGTTGAAACTTTGCTTCCTCCTGGATCTTTTGAATCTGTACTTCATCCAATGCACCCGTTTTATCTTTACGATAGCGGGCAATAAAAGGAATGGTAGCGCCTTCGGCTAATAATTCCAATACGGCTGTAACTTGTTTTTCAGGAATGGATAATTTATCTGAAACTGAAGATGAATAGGTTAACATATAAGTAGGGTAAGTATGATTTTTTAAAGGTGGCGAAGGTAAAAAAATGAACCGGATTTGCCTTGCAATAGTTTATACGGTGAATCACAAAACGGAGGCAGAACCTTTACCGGGAATCTTTCTTTTGAAGAGAAAAGAATACCCTTAATAAACAAGAGACACTTCTGTTTTTATAGTAATGTAAATAATTGTTAAAAAAGTACATGATTTAAATAGAATAGTTGATAAATCACTTTCCCTTTTAAAATACATTTGTTACTAAATGTATCTATTAAAATTGAATTTACTGACTCTGAACCAGCGCTTTTTACGTCATGTCATAATGGGCTTTTCATTATGCATGCTTACTATTTCTACCTGTTTTGCTCAAATGCAGCCAGCAGAAACAGTTACTAAATCTCCATTTACCCATCTGGATTTTAATGATGATAGCAGCAAAGTCCAGTTTGCAATTGTCTCTGATCTCTGGGGAGGATATCGTCCGGGGATTTTTGAAGATGCGGTTTCTAAAATAGAACTTTTACAGCCACAGTTTGTAATGTCCGTAGGCGATCTCATTGATGGGGCCACTTATGATTCATCTGTAATGGAAAACCAATGGAAGGATTTCGACCGAATGATAAAGCCATTGACCATGCCCTTTTTTTATGTGGCAGGCAATCATGATATTGGCAACCCTTTGATGGAGAAATTTTGGCAGAAAAGGTTTGGTAAATCTTATTATTATTTTGTCTATAAAAATGTTTTGTTCTTATGTGTCAACACGCAGGATGGCGGCTATTCCGGGATAAGAAACGAACAGATTTCATATTTTGAAAAAGCGATTAAAGATCATCCGGATGTAAGATGGACTTTTATATTTATGCACAGGCCTGTGTGGTTTACTGATAATAAAAAAAAGGAAGGATATGAGAAAATAGAGGAGGCATTAAAAGGTCATAATTATACTTTATTTTCAGGCCATCATCATACCTATTTTAATGCTGTTAAAAGCGGGAATAAGCATTTCGTTTTGGGCAGTACCGGCGGTGGAAGCGATTTGCGTGGTGAAAAATTCGGAGAGTTTGATCACATCACCTGGGTTACTTTAGATAAGAAAGAGGCGCCCAAAATTATTAATCTTAAACTGAACGGATTGATAAAGGAGGATGTGGTAAATGAAAAAACGGAACCTATTACCTCGATGTTAATTGATCAAACCTGGTTGGAGACGCCATCTTATGTATCGGAAAAGCAATTAGAGGAAAGCATACATCCCACTATACTATTTAATAATCCCACTTCTTATCCCTTAAAAGTTTCCGGTAATTTATCTAATGATAAGGGGTATCATATAAGTCCTGACAAGATTAGCCTAACCCTTCAGCCTCACGCAAAAGAAAGCCAGCAATTAAAGGTTACCTCATCTGCTAATTCCAAGTTGGATTTTTCTAAATTGAATTCTATTGAAATTAATCTTACCGGATCCAGCCAGTACGATACGGTTCAGTATCAATTACCAGGTAAAAAGCAATTGCTATTAAGCTGGAAATACTTGATTCCCAAATTGAAAAATGCAGGAGAATTGGCACTAACAAATTTTAAAAGCGGGGATACAATGGGTTTTGTTTCTATCCGCCAACCAGAGTACCTGAAAAATCATTGGTATTGGTCTGGAGCTAAAGATTGCCTGATACAGTTTAAGATGACTCATGATAATAAATATATTTACCTGCTCACATTTGTAAAAGATGATCAGTTGGTTAGGGATAAAAACAATAAAGGCGATCTGTTATTTGTGGATCTTGAAAACGAAGCTGGGAATCCTGTACGTTTTATTGTCAATCCTTTTATCAAAAAAGACAATATTTCTGTAAGTGGAAAGGGGAATATTTCAACGAAAGATTTGCAATTAAAAAGCGTTGTAGAAGGTAGTGATTTAATTAAAGTGATGCTCAGAATACCAATAAAAGATGTAGTTAAGCCGGATCATTCTTTCCGCTTTAATATTGGTTATTTTGATCAGGACAATCATCCTGAATTTCGGAACTCATCCATATTCTGGAAGCCTCAATGGGGCACTGAGACGGATTACAAAAGTTCGGGAACTTTCATTCTCAGTGGTATTCAGTAAAAAGCGTAAATACTTTTCCGGTAAGTTTACTATTGTTGAACCTGAAGAGTTTAATAGCGCTTATTAATTGAATAATTAGTACGCGGTTCATATTCCTGGTGAATTTTGCTATAATCTTTTCTAATGCGGACTGGCCAGTAAAACGGACTGCATCTTTTAAAAAAAAATTTTCCTCAAAATTTGTGGCTATATTGGAAACGGCTGGTTAACTGCTATCCTGTGCCTGTCAGTAATAGACAACTTTTGGAATCGGCAAATGGGACACTTTAAAAACAGATTAAGAGGTGGGAGAAAGAAGAAAATGGTAAATTTAAAAATGAACAATAAAACCCGAAATGAAAAGACAAGAATGGTATCAGATAAATCATCCTGAAGAAATAGATTCTCCTGCTTTATTGATTTTCAAAGACCGCGTGGCATCCAATATTCAAAAAATGATTGGAATTACAGGGAATGCAGAAAGATTGGTGCCGCACGTGAAAACGCATAAAATGGGAGAGATTGTAAAAATGCAGATAACGGCAGGCATTCAGCAATTCAAATGTGCTACTATCGCGGAGGCAGAAATGTTAGCTGTTGCAGGCGCAAAAAATATTTTATTAGCCTACCAGTTAACAGGCCCAAAAACATCCCGGTATATCGCACTCATAAAAAAATATCCTGAGGTGCATTTCGCTTCGTTGATAGATAATATGGAATCGGCTACTATTCTCAATAATATAGCTTCTCAGGAAGGAATCATTGCTGAAGTTTTTATAGATGTTGATAGCGGAATGCATCGTACCGGAATTGCTGTGGATGACACGCTTGTGAAGCTGTATATTCAGTTACAATCATTGAAAAATATTAAACCCAAAGGGCTACATATCTATGATGGCCATATTAATAATGAGAATTTTGAATTGCGGAAAAAACAGTGTGAAGCAGAATTCAAAGAGGTAAATAAAAGAGTTAAGGAAATAACGGATGCAGGTTATCCTGTGCCAAAGTTGATAGTGGGTGGAAGCCCAACCTT
>DATCWN010000309.1:0-5962 GCA_036566285.1 Hanamia sp. | reverse complement strand
GCAATTGTGTAATAGCACTTGATGCAAGAACCGGTAAACTTAAATGGTATTATCAAACGGTGCATCATGATCTATGGGACTATGATTTACCTGCTCCTCCTAACCTGGTTACAGTTGAAAGAGAGGGAAAAAAGATAGATGCGGTAGCCCAGACATCAAAAGTCGGGTTTCTTTATGTGCTTAACCGGGAAACGGGAGAGCCTTTATTTCCTGTGGAAGAAAGAAGTGTTCCTGTTTCAGATGTGCCCGGAGAAGAGGCCTGGCCTACCCAGCCATTTCCATTAAAACCAAAACCTTATGCCCGTCATTTTATGACTAAAGATGATTTGAGTAATTTTTCACCGGCAGCACAGGATTCTTTGCTTAAAGAATTTAGTAAGTTGAGGTACGAAGGATTGTTTACTCCTCCTTCTATAAGGGGTACACTCAGCCTTCCGGCAACTGTAGGAGGGGCCGAGTGGGGAGGAGCCGCTTATGATCCGTTTACAAACATTCTTTATGTGAAGTCGAACGAATCGCCGGAAATAACCTTACTGCAAAAGATTGACCGTGAAAAGAATAATCTGAAAGGGCTTTCTGATTATGACAAGGGCAAGACAATATATGCAACTTATTGTGCAGGATGCCATGGAGTGGATAGAAATGGAAATGGAGTGGATAACCCTTCATTGCTTAAAATACAGGAACGAATGAACAAGGAAAGTGTTTTGAGTAAAATAAGACAGGGAGGAGGACGAATGCCATCATTCGCAAGCACATTGAAAGGTCAGGGGGAAGCTATTATAGCTTATTTATTTGAGAACAAAAGTAAATCGTTATCTCAAAGTGATGATAATTTATTGGAAATACAGAAAAACGAGCTGGCACTTAAAAAGGGTACAGGACAGGCAAATCAAAAGGATACAGCATCACGGTATTTAAATGTAACGGCTTACCGTTCTTTCAAAGATATGGATGGTAACCCTGGCATTAAGCCGCCTTGGGGAACTTTAAACGCGATTAATCTGAATACAGGTGAATATGAATGGAAGATACCAGTGGGCAACATAGCAAAATTGCAAAAGCCGGGCGAGCCAATAACGGGAGCTCAAAGTATGACAGGGCCCATGGTAACATCAGGAGGACTTGTATTTCTTGGGGGAATGAAGGATAAAAAGCTGATGGCTTTTGATAAGAAGACAGGGAACCTATTATGGGAAATTACGCTCCCAGGCGTGGCAACCTCCAATCCATGTACTTATTTGTGTAATGGCAAGCAGTATATAGCGGTATCGGTTTCGGGAAATAAAGACAATGCAGGTGGTTCCGTTATGAGCTTTGCTTTGCCGTAATGAAACTTATGTATTGGCGGATAAAAGGATGTGCTGACTGTCCTGCATTTAATGATTTAGTGTTAGTTAAGAAAAAGTTTAAAAGGACGTTATTTTTAAATAATGAAATAGTTGGAGAATTATCAATTAGAACTTTTTTAGTATTTATTAATCATCATCGGGTTAATGGCTGTAGATTCTTTTAGAGTGGGACTTTATTAAGTTTTTTGGTCTTAGTTATGTTAGTTTATGGGTTTAGTGTTAAGTGAAATAAAGTGATAAGTCCCTTGAAGCTATTTACTGATTTTCTGTTTGAAATACACAGTAAACTAAATGTCGGATAAATTTTATTCTTTTAAATTTTTTGTTGAATATGTATTTTGATTAGAGGTAATTCTGGCTTTATATCTTATGGGGCCCGGAGAATAAAGTTTTTAAAATTGAATTAATTAACCTAAAAATAAATAAAATGAGAACAGCAAGAAGATCAGCAATCAAAAAACTATTAGGTGCCGCTGCGGCGGTAGTAGGTCTTGGTTTTTCGGCTAAAGCCAGTAATATAGTAAATGGTGAAAAGGAAGCGGGAAGTGTGACGAACTTTCAGGATGTGCCGTTATTTTCAGGATTTACGCGCCATGGCGACCTCGTTTATATAGCAGGTAAAGGAGCTCACGTAGCACCATTTGAAATTAAAGCCCATACCGAAATCGTATTGAAAGAATTGGAGAAAGAATTGATTAAAGCAGGTTCATCCATGGAGAAAGTATTGAAGGTGTCAGTTTTTTTAAATGATATAGCGGATTACAAAGGAATGAATGAGGTCTATAAAGGCCGATTTGGAAAGAAGCCTCCGGTTCGTACCACGGTAGCAGTAGCCAAAGGGGGCGTGCCGGGAGATTCGTTGGTAGAAATGGATTGTATAGCCTACGTTTAAGTAAGTTGTATCGTAGAGGGAAGGGAAAAGGAACATTCTTATAAAAAATTAATAAATAAAACAGATGAAAAGAAGAGACGTTATAAAAGGCCTCACTTTACTTCCTCTTGCGGGAGGAGTTATTGGATCGGGTCTGCCTACAGGATCAGCTTCAGCCGCGGGTTCTCCGGGTACTAAGCGGGATTTATTCAAAGAATTAGGTGTTACACCGATTATTAATGCCGGGGTCACCATGACTTTTTTATCAGGTTCTTTAATGATGCCTGAGGTGATAGAAGCCATTAATTCCACATCGCATGACTTTGCAAATATGTTTGATTTGCAGGATAAAATAGGTGCAAAGATGGCGGAGATGCTGCATTGCGAAGCCGCAATGGTTACATCAGGAGCCGCCTGCGGAATACTTTTAGGAACCGCAGCTGCCATAACCGGTACCAACGCGGAGAAAATAAAACAACTACCCAATCTTCCGGGGCCACGTCCTGAAGTGATTATGCAAAAGAGCCATCGTTATTTATTTGACCAGGCTGTGACTACCACTGGCGCAAAGATTATAGAAGTGGAAGGACCAGCGGAAATGGAACAGGCTTTTAATGGAAATACAGTTATGGCTCTGTTCTTTAATGCTGCAGAAAGCTCTTCTGTAACACGGGAACAATTTGTAGAAATATCAAAAAAGCATAAGATTCCAACTTTTATTGATGCTGCTGCGGACGTTCCGCCTGTAGAAAATCTTTTCAAATACCAAAAAATGGGTTTTGACCTGGTTACTTTTTCGGGAGGCAAAATGATTCGGGGACCACAAAGTGCAGGAATCCTTTTTGGTAGAAAAGATTTGATCGAAGCAGCCAAATTAAATCATAGTCCTCACGAAGCGCCAATTGGTCGTCCTATGAAAGTGAATAAAGAAGAGATGTTTGGGATGTACGCCGCTCTGAAATCATATATAGAGCGTGATCATAAAAAAGAGTGGCAGGATTGGCTGAACCGCATTAACCGGATAAAAACCAGGATAGAAAGCATACCGGGAGTAAAAGGAGAAACCCATGTGGAACCAGGTCCCGCCAATGCATTCCCCAGTTTGCATGTAAGTTGGGATGAAAATAAAGTGAAGACAACGCCCAAAGAAGTGCTGAAAGCCCTGAAGGACGGAACCCCCAGTATTGTAGCCAATGGCAGAGGTAAAGTGTTGAGTGTTGGAGTGGTTTTGTTGAGGCCCGACCAGGTGGACGTAGTAGCCAGGCGCGTAAAAGAAATTCTGGAACAGGCTTCCCAGTCGTAAGTAATTGAGATGATTAAGAGAATAAAGGGAGGTAAATATTTTACGAACTTCACACACATATTCTCCGATAATTCTTTCTTTTTCTTGCATAAAAGGAGTGCGATAAGAGCTTTACTTCTAAAACCTGATTCTGTATTTAGAAAGAAAAAATAGGTTGGGAACCTCGTAAGTATTCTTCTGATCTATTATTAAAAGTTGCCTGGTTCACTCGACACAATTCTTATTTCAATGAATAAATAATTTCATGATGAATAAGATTATGAAAGGATGTTATTAAACTATAACCATATAATTAATCTCAATTCAATGAAAAAAACTTTCTTAATTCTTTTTTCTATACTATCATTCAGTATTGGTTCTGTTTACTCACAAGCCTATAGTATAGTTATTAAAAACGGCCATGTAATTGACCCCAAAAATAATATTGACCAGGTAATGGATGTTGCTATCAATGATGGCAAAATTGTGAAAGTAGCAAAGAATATTGATGCCAAACAGGCAGCTCAAGTGGTAAATGCAACAGGCATGTATGTTACGCCTGGATTGATTGATATACATACTCATGTTTTTTGGGGCGTAGAGCCTGACCATCAATATGCAAATGGAAACCTGGCAATTCAGCCTGATGGGTTTACGTTTCGAAATGGGGTTACCACCATCGTGGATGCCGGAAGTTCTGGTTGGAGAACCTTTCCTGCTTTTAAAGCACAGACAATTGATCAATCAAAGACACGTGTGCTTGCCTTTTTAAATATTGTAGGTGAAGGCATGAGAGGTGGTTATGAGCAGAATGAAAATGATATGGATCCTAAAATGTCCGCTTTGATAGCCAGGAACCATAAAGATATTATAGTAGGATTTAAGTTGGCTCATTATGAAGGTCATGACTGGCTTCCTACGGACCGTGCGGTGGAAGCGGGTAATCAGGCAGGAGGCATTCCGGTTATGGTAGATTTTGGAGGAAGTACCCCGCCTCTTTCAATAGAAGAATTATTTATGAAACACCTTCGTCCTGGAGATATTTTTACACACTGTTTCGGACAATTAAATAGCAGAGAATATATTGTTGATATAAAAACAAATAAAGTGAAACCTTTTGTTTGGGAAGCCAGGAAAAGAGGGGTCATTTTCGATGTGGGATATGGCGGAATAAGCTTTGCTTACTCACAGGCAATACCTGCTTTAAAAGAAGGCTTTTATCCTAATTCCATCAGTACAGATCTGCATGTAGGGAGCATGAATGCGGCCATGAAAGACATGCTTACTACTATGTCTAAGTTTATGGCGATGGGAATGGATTTGAAAAGTGTTATTACCGCAAGTACCTGGCATCCTGCCCAGGAAATAAAACATGAAGAATTAGGAAATCTTTCAGTGGGGTCAGGGGCAGATGTTGCCATATTAAATGTTCAGAATGGAAAATTTGGTTTGTTTGATTATACCGGGTATAAACTGGAAACTGACAAAAAACTGGAATGTGAAATGACAATTAGAGATGGTAAAATAGTTTACGATTTGAATGGAATAGCAAGTCCTATCGTTATTCCAAGAAGATTGAACTAATACATTCTGTTCATTAGCAAAAAAGAAAATAAATAATCTTAATCAATTCTGCTTACCCCCGGTTTATGAGTGAGGATAGGGGGGATAACGTTTATGAACCAGGTAAAAATTCTGCATGGGATTGCATTAAATAAAAACATAAAAGTATGAAAAAAGCTATGTTACCCGAATCATTCTTAAGGAATATTTTTTTACTAAGTGTTTCGATTTTTCTTATCAATTGTAATTCATCTACGACGTCAAATGGGGTAGCAGATGAAAAGGCAGGTGAATGGTATCAAAATCAGGAATGGCTTAATGGCCTGAAACTTACTCCACATGAAAGTATTAACCAGGTGGAGTTTTCAAAACAATATCATAAGAATGCCACCTGGTGGGATGAGGCTTTTGAGTTTTTGAAGAGCCAAGACCTGGAACAGTTAGCACCAGGAAGCTATGTTATTGATAGCAATAACGTAATAGCTACGGTTTCAGAAGTAACTCCTAAAGATAAGGATAGTACTCATTGGGAAGCGCATCGCAATTTCAATGACCTGCAGTATGTCATTAAGGGTAAAGCAAAGATGGGAATCGCTTCCATTTCCGATCAGGGCGTTAAGGTAACCGTTCCTTACACCCCGGCAGATAATGAAACTTTTTCGGTGGAAGGAGGTAAATATTATGATGCAGAGCCAGGCACTTTTTTCATTTTTTCACCACAGGAAATCCATAGACCCGCTTTTAAAATTGACGGGTACGATACCATAAAGAAAATAGTAATTAAGGTAAGAGTTCCTTAATTTATAACTATCTCTTCTTCCCGGAAGGAAATTGTAAAATCCTTCTTAACCTTAAAAATACAAAGGAAAATACTAAAGCATAATTTTTTGTACC
>DATCWN010000227.1:0-3615 GCA_036566285.1 Hanamia sp. | reverse complement strand
AAACGCCCGCTGTAGAAAAAAAAGGACTTGATTCCTATATTGAAAAAATAAAACATTCGCGTAGTACCGGAGGCGCAGCAACAGCCATGCTTACGCCCGGGCTTGATGCATTTTATGGCATAGAATATTTTGAGAAAGGAGAATTCAGAAGTGCCGAAACCAACTTTGGCCTTTCACTGGCAAACGATGCCACCAACCCTTACGTGAATTACCTGCAAGCTGTTTCACTGTCAGCGCAGGGAAAAACCAATGAAGCCAAACCCTTCCTGGCAAAAGCCACCGCAGGTGATGCTTCCCTTGCTGACCGTTTTGCTAAAGATGCAGCAACAGCAGTAAAAAAATGGGACAAGCAACGGGCAGCCAACACAGTTAAAACCTCACCTTCCAAACCGGTAAAATATGGAGGCAGCCTGCTTTTTGGAAATTATACCTGCCATGTATCTGTCTGGAACGGGCCAAACGTTTCGCCGGCCTACAGGTATGATTACAAAGGTTATTTTGCTTTAAAAAAAGACGGAAGCTATCGTTGGCTCGACGATGGAGCCACCGGAAAATATACTTACGATGCAGCTACCGGGGAACTAAAGTGGTTGTCGGGACATTTTAAGGGCTATAAACCGAAAATAACCCAATATCAACCAGGAAATAAAACTGCACAAATCACTATCACTTTTTCTGACAATAATCGTTGGGAATGTGGTTGCGACAGGTAAATTTATGTAGCCCTCTAAATAACGTAAGCGGGTACAGGTCGGTACCGGTGGGCAATGGTGAATGGGCAATAGTGAATGTTGAAGGCGCGCCAAAACCTTATTCCAGGGGGCTTTATTATTTCCTTTCCTCCAGTCTTAAATGTATTACACCGTACCGTCCTATTTCCTGTTTGTATTTTTCCTGTATGTCCTGTAGCTCTTTCAGAAGTTCGGGATTATAGAGCACTTCCATAGGTTCTAGTTTACCATGCTTTTCTACAAAATCTCTATCTGCCAGTGCATAGGGCAAACGCTCCTCAACTGCGGATGCTTCATACTGTTCAATAATTGGGTCACATTCATTGTCCAGGTCCAGGGAAATAGTAAATGGAGTTTCAGTAAAACCTCCATGCTTGAAGGCGCCCCGTTCCGGCACTTCAAGAAAGCCAATGGCACACACCCTGCCGTAAATTTCATCCGCCATTTCCTGGTTATCGTATGGAAAGCCAATGGTCAGATAAGAGGCCATGTATAGTTGTTTGGCCAATTCTACCAATTCATCAGGGGTAAAGGAAATCGTAATTTCTTTCATAATAAAGTTGTTTTGTAACCCATACATTGGTTTCCACCACAAACATTTTTTACCCAAACCATTTGCATGTATGCTGCCATAGTTCCAAAATGAAAAAGTGAAGTCATAGCAATAAACAGACCATCCACTTTTTTTACCGGTTGTTCAAAAGTAGCTACTCTTCTGCGTGAAATACCAAACACGTTAAAGAAGTTTGGGAATTTCTAATCTTTTTTAAATTCATACCATAACTCCACCATTCCGGTTTTGTAAGCTGTCACGTCTTTTAAGTGCAATAGTTGTTCTTGTTCTATATGGTCAAATAAAAGTATTCCGTCACCCAAAATAATGGGTAAAACTGATAACCTTATTTCGTCTGCTAATTTTAAACGAATAAAATCTTTGGCAAGCCTTGCTCCGCCTACAAGCCAAACATTCCTGTAGTTTGGCTTTAGCCGTTCTTCCACAAGTCGGTTTAGGTCGCCCGAATAAACTTCAACATTCTGCCTGTCAACCGGCAGGTTTCTGTGAGTTACTACAATTGTCGGAGTGTCTCCATAAGCCCACCCATAAGACTTTGAAAGTTCCAGGGCGTGCCCGTATGTATGTGCCCCCATTACATAGCAATCTATTATTTTAAGAAATTCCTTAGTATCCTGCCCGGTTACTTCAACTCCTTTCCTGTAGTAGTCAGAGGTGTCAAACCACGAAACACTATTGTCTTTTTTAGCAATAATACCGTCAAGACTTGAGACCATGTGTATGGTCACTTTAAAGGGAGTTGTTGGCATTTATATGTCATTATAATTTGCGGTCTGTTTGTAACATTGTCAGTAACAGCCACGCATTTATGCAGGCTGTTATTTCACCCGCTCTGGCGCAGGTCTCCTGACCACAAGTGTTCGAAACCTAAGTTTGAATAATTTTGCAGATGACTGTAAATGAACTGCTCAAACTAATTCCAGCCAAAACCTTTAGAGATTTAGCTGTAGAGACTAAAGTAGATGCTCAGGTAAAGAAGTTGTCAGGCGAAGTGATGTTTAAATTGATTTTGTTTTCAATGTTAAGCAGTGACAAGCTTAGTTTGAGAGTAATGGAAACCTTTTTGCAATCCGCCAGGTTTAAATCTTTTTCTCAATTCGATATTTTAGAGAGTAAATACAATTCTATCAGAGATCGTATCTGTACCATTAATGCATCTTATTTTGAGAAGCTTTTTGAAGAAATATTTGCCATTTATAACAAAGAACTTAAGGAAGAGAATGCCTTATCAAAAACTGATAGCACCTATGTGGCACTGGCTACAAAACTATTTTCCGGCGGCATGAAGAATGGCGATGATAGTAAACGGTTTGTCAAATACAGTGTTAATCTAAAAGGCAGTATTCCCTCCTCTGTGAAAGTACATACGGAACAATCTTACATAAGCGAAGAACTGGCATTGGCAGAAGTGATCAACGGGGCAGATTGTATAGACAATTGTGTAGTTGTATTTGATCGGGGCTTACAATCCCGTAATTCGTTTGATAAATTTACCAACACCGATAAGTTATTTGTAAGCCGCGCCAATCTCAATATCAGGTGTAAGGTTATTGCATCCAAAGAAATCGGTATAAAACCTGCTGAAAGTACAGTAACTATTATCAGTGATGATACAGGGTTTCTGATCAACAGGAAAGAGAAGAAGACACAATATACCTACAGGGTTATCAAGGGTATCGTGGACCAGAGTAAGGAAAATATCTGTTTTGTTACCAACATATTAGATGAAGATTGCTATACCCTTGCTAAATGGTATAAACAAAGATGGGAGATAGAAACATTCTTTAAATTTATAAAGCAGCACCTTAATGTAAAGCACCTGGTATCAAGAAACGAGAACGGAATAAAAGTGATGATTTATATGACTATGATCCTGGCTATTCTAATCATTGCGTATAAAAAAATCAATGCAATAAAAGGGTTTAAGATAGCTAAACTAAAGTTTGAAATAGAATTGGAGAATGAAATTATCAAAACCATAGTAACGCTTTGTGGAGGAGACCCCGGCAAAGCCCCACATCTCTTTCGTTCAGACTGAATAAGGTTTCGAACACTTGTGGTTAGAAAACCCACACCAAGAGGACTCCAGCAAACGAAGCCAATACCAAGTTCCTCGCAGAGCGGAATAATTACCTCTTCTGGCCCACGCCAGATAAGCGAATATTCGTTCTGAATAGCCGTAACAGGATGAATCGCATGTGCCCGTCTTACGGTTTGCGGACCCGGTTCAGAAAGTCCATAATGCAATACTTTTCCCTCTTTAATAAGATCTTTGATGGCTCCAACAACGTCTTCGATCGGAACTGCCGG
>DATCWN010000211.1:0-3263 GCA_036566285.1 Hanamia sp. | reverse complement strand
CTTTCAATAAGATGATGAGGAAGCTTTCTTATAAAGCCAACTGTATCGCTTAACAAAAACGGAGTGTGGCCAAGTACTACTTTTCTTGTAGTGGTATCTAATGTGGCAAACAATTTATTTTCTGCAAACACATCGCTTTTGCTGAGCAGGTTCATGATGGTAGATTTACCTACATTGGTATAGCCCACCAACGCTACCCGTATAAATTCTCCCCGCTCTTTTCTTTGGGTAAATGCTTGCTTATCTATTTCGGAAAGACGCTTGCGTAAGAGACTTATTTTGTCTTTTACAATACGCCTGTCGGTTTCAATTTCTGTTTCACCTGGCCCACGGCTTCCTATGCCACCACCCTGCCTTTCAAGGTGTTTCCACATTCCTTTTAGCCGTGGCAAAATGTATTGGTATTGTGCCAGCTCCACCTGCACTTTTGCCTGCGCCGTTTTTGCACGGGCAGCAAAAATATCAAGTATCAGATCGCTGCGGTCAATGGTGGTTACGTTTAATTCTTTTTCTATATTGCTTATTTGTGAGCCAGTAAGTTCATCATCAAAAATGATAAGCTCTACATTTTTTCTTTGCGTGTAATTTTTTATTTCTTCCAGCTTTCCTTTTCCTACAAATGTTTTGCCGTCAGCACGATCCAGTTTTTGAATAAAAGTCTTAATAGCAATAGCGCCCGCGGTTTCAGCGAGGAATGCCAGTTCATCCAGGTATTCTTTGGCGAGATGTTCCGATTGCCCTTGTTGAATTACACTAACCAAAACGGCGTTTACCGGGTTGCTGTAATTTATCTTTTTTTCGATCAATAGAGAATGGTTTTTGGCAAAACTAATTAATCCCTTTTTGAAAATGATTTTATAAATCGTTTTCAAAAAATAGCATCAATATAAGCGGGAAGGAAATTACAATCCGCTAATGGTAAGACCTATCTGGTATAATTTCATATCGGGACCTGCTCCATCTTTTAAAACATTATTAAGCTGGTAAGTGCCAAAGAGTGATAAAATTCCGTAGCCTAATCTTGCGGTAGCCGCAAACCGGCTACCGTTGATGAAGCGTTTGCTGTTTTCTTTTTCTGTATAGGAATTGGTGAGGTTGTTATTTTTATCCTGCAATCCTTTTCCTTTTGTGTGTGCATTGATAAGCGTGCCCACTTTAACTCCTAACGCGGCTTTAAAACTTTTATTGACATTGGCAGGTTTGGAAGTAAACCTGAATTCCAAGGGAATTTCAAGGTAGCTGGTAGCTAATTTATATTTTTTAAAATGGTTGGTAGAATCCAAAGCCCTGAAAGGCAATAGGGTAGAAGGTGCTTTCAGGTCAACGCCCATTTTCTTAAAAGTAATATTGCTGGTGCTGATGCCGGCTCCAATTCCAATGCTGTATTTCGGGGAATTTCTGAAGGGCTTATCCAGCATAAAATATGCGTTAAACCCGCGTGAAAACCCGGTTTGATGACTGCTGATACTATCAGGCATCCCTGTCCAGTGGTCAGAGGAAAGTTGTATCATTAAATGATCGCCGGGGCGGTTAGGTAATGTTATCGTTTTGGTATTTGCTGCTCTTGTTGGTGTTTCTGTTGTAATAAAAGTGGAGTCCTGTGAAAAGCCTAAAGTAAAAAACAAACAACCGGCAACAATAAAAACAATTTTCTTCATAAATCTCGTTAAGTTGGCAAAAGTATTTGTTACATGGTTAATGAAAGGTTAAAGAAACCGATGAAAATCAATGGGGACAAAGCGATTCCATGGCGAGTATTTCTTCTATCATTTTTCGTTCATTACTTAGCCGCGGCACCTTATGCTGGCCTCCTAATTTCCCTTTTGTTTTGAGCCAGTTATTGAAACTCCCCTTTTTTAAACTATGGACAATAGGAAGCCGGAGCGCAATATTCTTATGGCGTTTTGCCTCATAGTCACTGTTAATAGCTTTTAAAGCTGCATCCAGTTCAAAAGTAAAAGCGCTCAAATCAGCAGGGGCGTTTTCAAATTCTATCAGCCATTCATGCGCGCCATTTTCGTTTTCACTAAAAAAAATAGGAGCGGCGGTATAGTCATTTACTACGGCACCCGTTTTGGCCGAAGCCACTGCAATGGCATTATCTGCATTGTCCACAATTACTTCCTCTCCAAATGCATTCATATAATGCTTTAATCTTCCGGTAACTTTTATTTTGAAAGGGCGCAATGAAGTAAACTGTATCGTGTCTCCGATGAGGTAACGCCAAAGGCCGCCGTTAGTGCTTATCACCAGGGCATAATTTTTATTGAGTTCCACATGCTTTAGGCCTATGGTTTTAGGGTTTGGTTTTTTATATTCTTCTGCCGGTAAAAATTCATAAAAAATACCGTGGTCCATAAACAAAAGCATTCCTTCGTCATCCGGCATATTTTGGGCGGCAAAAAAGCCTTCGCTTGCATTGTAGGTTTCAAGGTAATTAATGGGCGTTCCTATCAAACGATCCAGTTGCTCACGGTAAGGCGTAAACGAAACGCCGCCATGAATATATAATTCCAGGTTGGGCCATACTTCTTTCAATGTTTTTTTACCGGAGATTTCAAGAATTCGTTTTATTAAAATGATGGTCCATGTAGGTACTCCGGCAAGAGAAGTTACATTTTCATGAATGGTATTTTGGGCGAGTTTTTCTATTTTACTTTCCCATTCATCCAGCAAGGCAATGCTAAGTTCCGGGGTTCTTATCCAATGTCCCCAGAAGGGCGTATTCTGCATGAGCACTGCGCTCAGGTCGCCATACTGAATATCTTCGTACAGCGTGCTTACCTGGTGGCTGCCGCCCACCACCAGGCTTTTCCCGGTAAGCAGGTCGCTGTCAGGAAAATTTTTGTAGTAATTCGTGAGTACATCTTTAGAGGCTTTAAAATGTATGTCTTTTAAACTTTCATCGCTTATAGGAATGAATTTACTTTTATCAGAAGTGGTTCCACTGCTTTTTGCAAACCAGTTGATGGGGGTATTCCATAAAATATTTTCTTCACCCTTCATCATTCTGCTGATGTAAGGTTTTATATCATCATACTCGTGGATGGGCACTCTTTTTTTAAAATCTTTTACAGTAAACAATTTGGAGAAAGAATATTTTCTTCCAAATTCCGTGTATTGTGCCTGCGTTATCAGATGCTGTAAAACGTTCCTTTGCGCCAAAGCCGGAAAGCTAATCCAGTTCTGAACGCCCCACAAGCGCATTCGTGCTAAACGGGATATGATGGGGCTAAGGAGTTTCACTTTTTATTGGTTGAATA
>DATCWN010000162.1:0-9407 GCA_036566285.1 Hanamia sp. | reverse complement strand
TATATCAGTCTCTCTTTTTTTTGGAAAGACTCTGGAGAACTATGCCTAAAAAAACGCATGAGTTCTATCCCGCTACAAGGCCACTTACATAGGGTGTTTGTTTCCTTAGCACATAATTTATTCTTGCCAGCAAGTGACGGGTAATCTTTATGATGGCTTTGTTTTTATGCATGCGTTTGCAATAGTCTTTGTATTTCATCAGCATGGCCGGATCTTTTTTTACAAGTACCCAACTGCTTTCGATTAAGGCTTCCCGTAAGTAAGTATTACGCCGGTGCGTAAGTCCCTTGTTTTTTTTAGTTTCGCCACTGTCGTCTGTATCGGGTACCAGGCCAGCATAGCTGCATAAATTATCGAATGTTTTAAATCTTAAAATATCCTGCAGTTCAAACAGTATGATTGCCGCGTTGATCTCTCCAATGCCTGGTATGCTCAGTATTAATTGCATCAATGGCCAGTAAGCTTCCTGCCTGTACATTTTGCGGATAGCCCGGGTACTTTGTAAAACCAATTCACGTTTGTGTAAATGATCCTGTATTTTCAGTTGCAGGGCGGCTTTAAGTTCGGCACTGCCACCACAATCCATGTCTTCTAATTTTTTGATAAACTTCCGACTCCAGTACTGTCCTGTTTCTGCTTTGTCGGGTATGGGTAGCGAACTGAAATAAAGAAAATGCCAGATACGGCATTTGCACCGCGTACTGTCGCTGATTTGTTGCTGTCGGTTGCGTACCAGCGTACGGGCATGCTCCCAGGCAGGTGATGGAACATACAGGCTTTTTAAATCCTTTTTAGTACTCAGCTCCTGACTGATGCTGCGGGCGTCACGCTTGTCATTCTTTTGCCTGCGGTCTTTATCTCCCTTGGGAATATCAGCAGCATTGAGCAGAACGCATTCTATGCCAAGAGCCGTAAGTTCGCGTTGAATTCCGAATCCGCAAAAGCCGGCTTCATATCCTACTTTGTATTTTGCGCCAGGGTAATTTTTGGTGAGATGTTTGTGCAACAAATTGGGGTTTGCCGGTTGGGTGAAGTCTTTTAACTCAAGTTCAGTATCCCGGATATTTACACGCCAACTTACTTTGTGTACATCAAGCCCGCAAAAAATAGTAGTTCCCTTAAAATCTAATTCTCTAACTTTAGTCATGGGGGTAAGTTTTATGATGATAAAATATATTTCACTATAAAATTAATATCTGTGAAATATTCAACTCATACATAAGACCTATTTCCCCGCCTGCTGCAAGCCGTAAAACGTTGCAGGCAATGCGGCCAACTCTCAACAATTGCCAATCCTACAAAAAATCGTAAGTTTGACAAAACAAATAAAATGGCATCTTCTGCTCAAGATACAAGTTATGCCGATTACTATTTCGGCGTTCTCAAGAATCTAAATGCTAATAGCAAACTTGACCTTATTTCCCAACTTTCTCAATCTTTAAAAGTAGACAAAACTGACACTACTACTCTGGAATCTTTATTTGGAGCTTATCAATCTGAAGAAACTGCCGATGAAATCATAGCAGCACTTCGCTCATCCAGAGTTTCTAACCGCAATATTGAACCGCTTTGAAAAAGTATCTTTTAGACACAAACATTTGCATCTATTTTATTAAAGGTCTATTTGACCTTAATAAAAAAATTATTGAGGTAGGACAGGAAAATTGTTTTATTTCGGAAATGACAGTTGCAGAACTGAAATACGGAGTAGAAAACAGCAAGACACCCGAGAAAATGCGTCCCGTTGTTGAGGCCTTCATCCCCAAGTTTGCCGTTATACCAATATATAATTGTTTGGATATTTATGCGATTGAGAAAGCTAAACTGCGTAAAAACGGTTTAATGATTGATGACTTTGACATTTTAATTGGTTCAACATCGGTTGTAAATAAAATGGTCATGGTCACCAATAATTATACTCATCTGGAAAGGCTAGACAATATAGTTATCGAGGACTGGACAAAGGCTGAAAAGTAACCCTCTGCTATTGTTACGTCCCCGCCAACCATATCTTATCTCTCATGAAAGAAATGACAAAATAAAATTTCCATTCTTTACAGGCTATTGGCGCGGATTGCTAAAAGCAGCAGGGGTATCTCGTTTTACTAAAAAAAAGTAGCTGCTTTCTTACCAATTAATACATAATAAAATGTAACTTGTAAGTGTAAATTGATAAGATGAAAAGCATACTTGCCATTTTACCATCCCTGTTAGTTAGCATCATGCTTTTAGCACAGACGAAACCACAAAATACCAATACTAATAATGCATTAAACACAGCCCGGGTAAAAGCCATACCGGTTGATAACCTCATCAAATGGAGGCGGTATATTCATGAAAATGCACAAGAAGAGAATACAAGTAAATATGTTGAAGGCATCCTAAAAGGAACAGGAAACATAGAAATCATAAAACCAGCTAAAACAAGTGTTATTAAAATTTTAAAGGGTTCAAAACCGGGAACAACCGTTGCCTTCAGAGTCGATTTATAGAAGACAAAATAATGCCCTGATCAAATGAATTATTTCAATTTTTTGATAAACATAAAACTTCGACAGGCATTGTTCCTGCAACTCTGCTTGTTTATTAGTCCGGCAATGGCCCAGGAACAGGAGCGGGAAAAAAGCTTTGAAGTATACGGTTACATCAAGACAGATATTGGCTACAATTTTGACCAGATTAATCCTGACTGGATTGATCTGTTACGCGTTACTAAACTTCCGCGGTATAAAGATGAATTCGCGCCCGATGGAAAAATCTATTTCAGTATGCGTGATACCAGAATAGGATTTAATAGCTGGTCGAATACTCCCCTGGGCAAACTCAAAATCAATTTTGAGTTTGATCTTTTTGGCGTAGGACCGAATGTCGGTCAGACCACCTTTCGCTTCCGCAAGGCCTATGGAGAACTGGGAAAGTTTTTAATAGGGCAAACCGAAAGCGTTTTCACAGATGTAGAGGTAACGCCGAACACACTTGATTATGGGGCGCCTCCGGGCAGGGCATATTTACGAACTATCCAGGTACGTTATATGCAAACCAGCGAGCATAACAGATGGGCTGTGGCATTGGAACAGCCTGGCGCTACTTCTGATGAGGGTATTTATGCCAACCGGATAGAACTGCAAAATGTAAGGGCGCAATTCAAACTGCCGGATCTTACAGCCAAATACCGCAGAATCGTGAAGAGTGGTTATATTGAATTGGCAGGCGTTTTAGAATGGATCAGATGGAAAAATACCGTCACTAGCCCAATTGATCTGAGTGGAGATGAAATAGGGTGGGGTTTTTACATCAGCTCCACACAGCAATTGGATAGTAAGACCCTTTTCAAAGGCCAACTAGTCTATGGTAAGGGCATCGAGAACTATTTAACCGATGCGGGTCCTGATATTGGCATTAAAAACAATTTTGCTAATCCTTCCAGGCCAATATTAGGTGTTGCATTACCGGTACTAGGGGGACTAGCTTTCCTTGAACATAAATGGACCAGCAAATGGAGTAGCACGATTGGATATTCCGGGGTGCGTATATACAACGCAGATGCCCAGGCAGGCAATGCATTCAAAAATGGTAATTATGCCATTGTCAATTTACAGTACCAGCCTGTTTCACAACTCCAGGGGGGCATTGAATTGCAATGGGGGCAGAGAAAGAATTTTAGTGATGGTTTTAGCTCATCGGCAGTTAGGGTACAGTTTTCATGTAAATACAATTTTTCACATTCGATTTTAGAGGGGGTTAATAAATAAAAATGCTGCCGGGTAAAATAATTTATATAAAGATTTTAAACAAATTTCACTATAAACGAATTGGATACATAGATGAGATTTCCTTCCCCTTTATTCTCATAACCGGTGGCTTGATATTTGATGCCTGAATTTCTGTGTTAGAGATATGTGGTATCGGCAACGTTTTAAAACATTGTCTTATGAAATATCTTTCTTTTCTTATTGCAGCCCTTGTTATATCTGCATGCAATAATCAGTCTTCGACCGAAGAAAAACAGAACCTTGATTCTTTAGAAAAAACACAAACCAAAGTAACTAGCAATAGTGATACCCTGCCACCTCCCTATGCTACCAAATCTGTTCAGAAACCAAGCACTGAAATTGGATGGCCGGCTGATAAAACACCTATTGCACCGGAAGGTTTTACCGTTTCAAAATTTGCAGAAGGGCTTCAACATCCCCGATGGATCTATGTTGCCGCTAACGGTGATGTATTTGTATCGCAAGCGGATAATGAAAAAAGCGCTAATAATATATTACTCTTTCGGGATGCCAATAAAGATGGGACAGCCGAAAGCAAATCTGTTTATTTAAGTGGTTTAAATATGCCTTTTGGCATGCTTATACAGAATGACAAATTTTACGTGGCCACTAACGATGCTTTAATGGAATTTCCCTACACCGCAGGAGCCACCTCTATTAAAGCCCAGGGGAAAAAACTCGTTTCATTACCAGGCGGACCCCGGCATTGGGCAAGAAATGTAATTGCCAGTAAAAACGGCGAGAAGTTTTACATATCAATTGGCGCCGCCTCAAATGTAGCTGAAAACGGAATGGATAAAGAAGTCCGTCGGGCCAATATACTTGAAGTGAACAAAGACGGAAGTGGCGAAAAGGTATATGCCAGTGGGCTCAGAAATCCTGTGGGCATGGATTGGGCGCCAGGCACCAATGTATTATGGACAGCCGTAAACGAACGTGATGAACTGGGCGACGAAATGCCAGTGGATTATTTGACCAGTGTACAGGAAGGAGGATTTTATGGCTGGCCTTATGCCTATTGGGGACAAAACGAAGATCCGCGCCTTAAAGGTCAAAAGCCGGATCTTGTTCAAAAATCAATTAAACCCGATGTGTCATTAGGCCCACATACAGCATCCCTGGGACTGGTATTTTACACCAAAGAAAATTTTCCGGAAAAATATCGGGGCGGGGCTTTTGTAGGGCAACATGGTTCCTGGAACCGTTCAAAATTCTCAGGGTATAAAGTTGTATTTGTTCCATTTGCAAATGGAAAGCCTTCCGGCGCCGCCGAAGATTTCCTGACAGGCTTTATTGCCAATGAAGAAAAGAGTGAAGTGTATGGACGTCCCGTTGGAGTGGCCGTAGCAGCAGATGGCTCATTGCTCGTGGCTGATGATGGAGGAAATATTATTTGGAAAGTGAGTTATAAAAAATAAGAAGTGGCCATGTTGTGTAGTCGTGTACTTCAAAACAGGTGGAGTCAAAAGTAGATAGGCCGGTAAAGGTTTTAGTTTCAGCCGAGTCTCCCGAAGGGGATCCTGAGTCCCTTTTCACAAACTCTAGTTTTTTTTAAGTTAATATTCAGCACTTCCATACTACGGATTCGGCAGAAGGAATTCTTATTCCAGTCCTGCATAAATGCGTGGCCGTTGTGCGCCATCCTGGTAGAATAAAAAGCTTAAGTGAACATTTATGATTTGAAAGATTGATTAAACGACCAGAAGTGACCGGGGTTTTTTAAATAAATTAAGTCTTAATTTAAAAAAATTAAACCATGAAAATTAAAAATGTAACGGTTGCCGGAACGGGAGTTTTAGGTAGCCAAATCGCTTTTCAAACAGCATTTAAAGGATTTGAGGTTTCAGCTTACGATATTAACGATGAAGCATTGGAGAAGGCCAAAGAAAGATTTAAGGTTTTAAAACAACGATACCAGGAAGATACTTATGGCACGAAAGAAGAAGTAGATGCAGCGTACAATCGTATTTCCTTATATACTGATTTGGCAAAAGCAGTGGCGAACGCTGATTTGGTAATCGAGGCGGTTCCTGAATTGCTTGACATAAAGCAAAACTTCTATAAAGAATTATCAAAAGTGGCGAAAGCAGAAACCATTTTCGCTTCTAACTCATCTACCATGACACCCAGCCAGCTTGTAGGTTTTACCGGTCGTCCGGAAAAATACCTGCATTTACATTTTGCTAATGAAATCTGGAAACTGAATATTGCTGAAATCATGAAACATAATGGCACTTCCCCGGAAGTATTTGAAGAAGTAATTGATTTTGCCAAAGCGATTGGGATGGTTCCGATTCCTCTTCACAAAGAGCAACCAGGCTATGTTTTAAACACGCTTTTGGTTCCTCACCTTAAGGCTGCTATGCAAATGGTTGTAGATGGAGTAGCTGAGCCCGAAATAGTGGATAAGACCTGGATGATTTCAACCGGTGCTCCGTTTGGTCCGTTCGCATTCCTGGATATCATTGGGCCTAATACACCTTATAATTTGTACAAAGCATGGGGAGAAGATGGAGATGAAATCTCTGCGCGGGTTGCCGGATGGTTAAAAAAAGAATACCTGGATAAAGGAAAAATGGGGAAAGCAAATGGGAAAGGGGTATATACGTATCCAAATCCGGCATACCAGGATCCTGATTCCCTAAAATAATATATCAAAAGAAGGCAAAGATTGAAAATGGCCTTGGTAGATGTTTCGATTTAAAAATGCTTAGTCTCCCGAAGAGGACCCGGGTGACATTGTAATTGACAACTTTTATCAATTTAGGCTGACATACCCATATAACGCTTGGCGTAATCACCCTCTTTTTTGACGCGATGATACCCTGTTTATTATGTAGTTAAGCATTTACTTTGTAGTTAAGCGGTACGTTTACGCACTTACAAATCAATTATAATAATTATGGCACTAATCAATCCTCACATTAACTTCAACGGAAATGCCGAAGAAGCATTTACCTTTTACAAATCAGTATTTGGCGGAGAGTTTGCAAAAGTTATTCGTTTCAAAGACCTTGCAAGCCCTGAATTCCCGGTAGCGGAAAAAGAAGAAAATAAAATTATGCATATCGCTTTGCCTATCGGTAAAAGTAATATGTTGATGGCAAATGATGTTCCGGAAAGTATGGGAAAAACAAACGAAAATGAGAACAGAAGTAAGATTGTAATAACTGCGGAAAGTAAAGAAGAAGCAGACCAATTATTTAATGGGCTTTCAGTAGGAGGACAAATAGAAGGGCCTATTGGTGATAGTCCCTGGGGTTCATATTTTGGTTGTTTCAGAGACAAATACGGTATTGAATGGATTGTAGAATTTGACCCGGAATATAAGGGGAAAATTTAGTCTCAGCCGGGTCTTCCAAAGGGGACCCGGTGTCCCTTTTCACAAACTCTTTACTCCTTTTTGAGTTAGTATTCAGCGCTTTCATAATGGAGTCTACTGCAAAAATGCACTGAATGAAATTGGGATAATAATATCATACAGAACTATGTACATAAAAAGACCAACTTTACACTGACTTAAAAACAGAAAAAATGAGAAAACTAATCATGTGGAATGTCATAACCCTTGACGGTTACTTTGAAGGAAACCAAAATTGGGACTTGTCTTTTCATAATGTAATCTGGGGGCAAGAGCTTGAAAAACTAAGCATTGAGCAATTACGTTCAGCAGACTATCTTGTTTTTGGACGAGTGACTTATGAAGGTATGGCGGCGTATTGGACAAATGCACAAGGAGAACAAGAAGAAATTGCTGACCTGATGAACAGCATACCCAAACTTGTTTTTTCTAAAACATTGAAATCTGCCGATTGGAACAACACGACACTGATTAAGGAAAATGCCTCCGCCGAAATCAGGAAACTTAAAGAACAAGGCGGAAGGGATATGTATGTTTTCGGCAGCGCCAACCTTTCTGAGACTTTTATAAACGACAATCTTTTTGACGAATACCGTATTGGAATTGCATCAGTTATTTTAGGTAGTGGACGACCCCTTTTCAGACAAGGTATTGCTTCCCAAAACCTATCTCTTGTTTCGACACAGCAACTTTTGAAAGGCGGCGTAATTTTGAAATACACGAAATAGCAAATTCTTTAAAAATACGACAATGGAGAAAGAAAAAATTTCACAGAACCACCTGGAAAGAAATGAACATAAAGACAGATGAAAATATTTCTACCTTTTTTGACAATAATCTTTTCAAATCTTGTTTATGGACAGACTAAGTTTGAGAAAGACTTTAATGAATTTTGGAATGACATAAATAATAACTATGCATACTTTGACCAGCAAAAAATAGATTGGGATAAAGTAAAAGAAATTTACGAACCGGAAGTAAAAGAGATTGCAACCGAAAAAGAGTTTATTCAATTTTTAGAGAAGGTTCTTAATGAGTTTTATAACGGACATATTTCATTAAACACAAACTTAAATTCCTCAAATAAACTTATTCCAACAGGTCAGGATTTATATATTGAAAGGATAAACAACAAATTTTACATTACTGATTTAAGAAAAGGATTTGGTGCTGAATTATCAGGCTTAAAATATGGCAATGAAGTTGTGCTATTCAATGGGAAAAATATAAATGGGCAACTTGATAAATTTTTACCCAGATATACCACCAATCATACGCAAGAAATGTATCAATACGCTTTGAATATGCTTTTTGCAGGAACACACGATACTAAACGGACAATAACAGTTAACGAAAATGGAAAACAAACTAATTTTTATCCTGACAGTATAAAAGTAAAACTTTCAGAAAACCTTTTGGATAAAAAAATATTGAATAAAAAGACGGCTTATATTAAAATCAACAATTCATTAGGCAATAACAATTTGATTAACGATTTTGACAAAGCAATTGACGAATATATCGGCTATGATAATTTAGTTATAGACTTAACCGAAACCCCAAGTGGAGGAAATACAACTGTGGCGAGATGTATTTTAGGTAGGTTTATCAATAAACCATTAGCATTTCAACAACACGAGTATGACGAAAAAGAATTTCAAACCAAAAGAATGTGGGTTGAATATGTAATACCGAGAAAACCAGGATTTAAAGGAAAAGTATTTGTGTTAGTTGGGCATTGGACAGGAAGTATGGGAGAAGGAATTGCAATAGGTTTTGACGGAATGAAAAGAGCAAAAATAATTGGAACAAAAATGGCAGGTTTAATTGGTGCAATTAACGGCTTTTCATTGACAGAAACTAAAATTGGATTTCAAATTCCGACAGAAAGATTATACCACATAAATGGAACACCAAGAGAAAATTTTAAGCCCAATATTTTGACAAAAAACACAGAAGAAACTATTAAATATATTGAGAAAATAAAATAGAAACTGCCACTAATAAATTTTCCCTATTGGTGCAAGGTTATAGCCAGTTAGGTAACGTCCGCTCAATGTCATTAAATTAAAGGACCTTAAAGGGATAATATCACCCACATTGGCTAATAGTTTGTTCCATCCTAATCTTGATAATATGTATGTTTTCGGCAGTGCCAACCTTTCTGAGACTTTTATAAACGACAATCTTTTCGACGAATACCGTATTGGAATTGCATCAGTTATTTTAGGTAGTGGACGCCCCCTTTTCAGAAAAGGTATTGCTTCCCAAAA